>NZ_JBEZDO010000021.1:0-187309 GCF_040648355.1 Nonomuraea sp. NPDC049152
GATCGAGGAGAACGTGCGTCTCGGCCGTCCCGACGCCGACGAGGCCCAGGTGCGGGCGGCGGCGACAGCGGCCCGGCTGGACGAGGTGATCGAGCAGCTGCCCGGCGGATGGGCGACGAATGTCGGCGAGGGCGGCGCGCTGCTGTCGGGTGGTGAGCGTCAGCGTGTCTCGATCGCGCGAGCGCTGCTGAAGAACGCGCCCATCGTGCTGCTGGACGAGGTGACCTCCGCGCTGGACCCGGTGAACGAGGCGGCCGTCCACGAGGGTATCGAGCGCCTGATGGCGGGCCGGACGGTGGTGATGGTGGCGCATCGGATGCGCACCGTCCGGCGCGCCGACCGCGTCGTCTTCCTGGACGGCGGCCGGATCGTGGAGGAGGGCAGCCACGACGAGCTGCTGCGCCGTGGCGGCCACTACGCCGATTTCTGGTCTGTCTCCGCGGCGCCCGCACTGGGTGAATGACCGATGACCTGCGCAGATCTGCTCACCTTGGGGCTGGGGCCGCGTTCGGGAGGAGGACGCCGAGTCAGTCGTCGTCCCCGTGGCGACCCCTGTCGTCGCGGCTCCTGTCGTCCCGCCCTCTGTCGTCGTCGCGGCCCTGGTCGTCCCGGCCCCTGTCGTCGTCGCGGTCCCTCTCGAACTTCACGATCCTGCCGCACCTGCCACACCTCGGTGAGCAGCTCGCGCTTGGTCACCACCTCGCCCGGCCTGGCGGCGAGGTAGAGCAGGACGTCGAACTCGCGCGGCGTGAGATCGAGCGCGACGCCCGCGAGGGTCGCCGTCCTGGCCCTCGCGTCCAGGAGCTGGTCGCCGACCGTGAGCTCCGGCTTCTCCCTGACGTCGCCCGCCCTCCTGAGCACCGCCCTGATGCGGGCGTCGAGCTGGGCCGAGCTGTACGGCTTGACCACGTAGTCGTCCGCGCCCGCCGTCGAGCCGTGGTCGCGGCGTGCGAGGCGGGCCTGGTGCGGTTGCGCTCGTGGAGCCCCGCCCAGGGCTACACCACCGACGACGTCGAGACCGAATCCCGCGACAGGGTCGAGGTCGAGTTCGAGTCGGGCGACCGCGACGTCAAGATCGAGATCAGCTGCGACGGGCAGGACCGCCCCGTCATGACATCTCGGCGCTGAGCGCCTGCTTGGTCAGTTTCGCCTGCCGGCTGATCTGGCCGAGCACGATGGGGTTGATCCCCTTCGCGGCGAACGTGGACACCATGTCGTCCATCAGGTCGAACGCGCGATCCAGGTCGCCTCCCCTCGCCACGGCCCGCGCCAGGCGGCGCGTCACCATGTTGAGCGTGATGTTGTCGACCGTCGCCTCCCTCGCCACCTGACCGAGCAGCTCGATGCTCTCCCTCGTGTCGGGCGGGCGCACGTGCAGCTTCTTGTCCGCGCCGAGGTCCTTGAACTCGCGCTCCGCGTTCAGGCCCTTCACCATCCGCGCGTAGACGGCCAGCGGGTGGTCGCCGAACCTGCCGATGACCTCCTCCAGCGCCTCGTTGCCCGAACGCAGCGTCGGGGAGTCCGAGCCCAGCAGCGAGAACAGCTTGCCCTGCTCCTCGCCCAGCATCAGCTCGCCCACCTGGTGGTCGTCGGTGGTGATCGGATGGCGCACCCGCACCAGGCAGGGGGCGGAGACGATGCGGGAGCCGTCGACCCCGATGTACTGCGCGCGCACCAGGTAGTCGCCCGGCTGCTGGAAGTAGTGCCCGTCGCGGCCGTGGCCGATGTAGGCGCTGCGGTACATCGCCGGATTGCCGGCGTCCAGCCTGATCTCGACCGATTCGTCCACGCAGTGCCGCATCATCGGGCGGTACAGGACGGTCCTGCCCGACGGCTGGGTGATGGAGAGCTGCGTGAACTCGGTGTCGGGATGCAGGTGTCCGTGCGTCGTGCGGGCCTCGCCCTTCGACGACAGCTTCAGCTCGACGACGACGGGCTCGCCGTACCCGAAGGAGTCCTTCGCCCGCACCTCCAGCAGCAGCCCCGACCGGTCGTCGACCGGCTGCTCGAACGGGTCGACCTCCGCCGCGCCCGTGCCGAAGGCGTTGGCGCCCATGACCACGTCGCGGAAGAAGCCGTGACGCAGGTGGACGAGCTCGGGGTCGGTGAACTGGAACGGGAAGGCCTGCCAGTAGGCCGGCTCGCCGCCTGGCACGTAGTTCTGCACGTAGTTCATCCACGACAGGTCGCCGAAGCCGCCGCGCGGGCCGAGTGGCTGCGGCGGGCGGGCCAGGTTCTTCTGCCAGGAGTGCAGGAGGTTGAAGGCGTGGCCGAGTTCGTGGACGTACGTGCGCAGCTGGGCCCGCTGGGCCTGCGGCGAGTCGCCCTTGATCGCGTCATGGAAGACGGCCGCGCCCTGACGCTGGCAGCCGTCGTTGTAGTCGAACATGATGCCGCGGAACCCGCCCACGTGCTTGCTGGCGACCAGTAGCCACACCCGCCACGCCGCCTGGTCGCCGAACGAGGAGAACTGCCTGGTCATCGCGTTGTGCAGTTCGGAGTCGTCCCATGCCAGATCCTCGCCCGCGCCGTCCACCGGGATCACGCCGGGCTCGGCGACGTGCAGCTCCACGCCCGCCTCCGCGTACGCCTCCGCCACCGTCAGCACCCGCCTGCCCGAAGGGCACGGCAGCGAGCCCGTGTCGTAGGACACGAACGGCACCGCCCCCGCCACCGAGTCCTGCTCCAGCAGCACGCTCCTGAAGTACGGCGACACGCGGCCGAGCCGATACGTTCTCCCCGCGACCGTCGCGGTGGCGGAGTCGGCGGTGATGGTGACGGTCACGTGCCTGTCGGGCGAGGGGAACGTGAAGGCGCCCTGCCCCTCGACCCTGTCGCCCTGCCTGGTCGTGGAGTGCACGACGAACGAACCGTGGTAGTTGGTCGTCGCGCCGGTCGTGGTGAACAGGTCGCCGCTGAGCCGCCCTGTCGGTCTCGCTCCGTCGACGTCGACTCTCAGGTCGAGCTGGGATTCACCGTCCTGGCCGCGGTACAGGCCGCTGATGGGGGGCATACGAGGAACATTCCCCCGCCCTGTGTGGCTGTCAATGGGCTCCGCGGATCTGCAGGCCCGCCAGGAGCTCCTCGGAGGCCTTGGTGACGGCCTCGACGGCGGCGTTGAAGGCTTCGGCGTTGTGCGCGGCGGGGGCGCGGAAACCGGAGATCTTCCTGACGTACTGCAGGGCGGCGGCGCGCACGTCGTCCTCGGTGACGTCGTCGGTGTACGGCGGGCGCAGCGTCTTGATGCTTCTACACATGCCTCGCACGCTACCTTCCACGACCGACCTTTCTCGGGCGCCGGGTCAAGCGGGCGGTGGCGAGCGGGTCGTGGCGAGCGGGTCACCGTCCGTCGAAGGAGTCCGAGCGCCCAGTAGGATCTCGCCGCGTGAGAAAGGGACTCTTAATCGCAGCGGCAGGTGCGGCGCTCATCGCCCTGATCGCCATCGCCACCGGCTTCTCCCGCGTCAGCACCGAACCCGACGAGGTCGTGCTCCACTACGCGGGCGGAACCTTCGAGGCGATCAAGTTCGAGCGGTGCATCAGCCCGTCCAGCGGCGCCACCTGGCTTGGTCCGGGTGACACCGACTACCACTACCCCTTCGGCCAGCGGACCTTCGACTTCTCAGGCTCGGACGAGGCGGAGTCGGGCGGGATCAGCATCGTGTCGAAGGACAACGTCGAGATGAAGGTGTCAGGCTCGGCGACCTTCACGCTCAACACCGACTGCAAGGTCCTCCAGCAGTTCCACGAGAAGATCGGCCGCAAGTTCGGCGCGTACTTCGAGGACGGCACGTCTCGTGGCTGGACCAAGATGCTCAACTTCTACTTCAAGCAGCCGCTCGACCGGGCGATGGACGCCGCCTCGCAGGAGTTCGAGTGGAAGAAGTTGTTCAACGATCCTACGGTCAAGCAGCAGTGGGAGCAGCGGGTCGGCCAGCTGGCCAGGCAGTTCATCAAGGAGACCGCCGGCGCCGAGTACTTCTGCCAGCCCAACTACTCGGGAACGGGCGACTGCGGTGACGTGGTGCTGACCATCCAGAAGCCGCAGCCGCCCGAGAGCCTCATCAACGCACTGGCCGCCGAGCAGGCCGCCAAGCAGCAGAACCTGGCCCAGCAGCAGATCAACGCCAAGGTGAAGACGGAGCTCGAGTCGATCCAGGACCTGGTCAGGGTGCTCGGGCCGAACGGCGCGATCCTCTGGAAGGCGATCCAGGACGGCAAGGTCGACGTGGTGCCCGTACCGCAGAACGGCACGATCAACATCACGCCGAAGCGCTGAGCTTCTGAGAGGGACTCACCAGCTGTTCGTGGAGCTCAGCTCGCGGCCGAAGTCGAGGGCGATCTTCCGCATGCCCTCGGCCAGCTCGTCCCTGTCGAGCGCCTCGATGCGGTCGGCGGGTCCCGACACCGACATGGCGGCCACCACGCGAACCCCGTCGTTCACCGGCACGGCGAGGCAGTGCACGCCGAGCTCCTCCTCCCCGAGGTCCATGGCGTACCCCCGGTTCCTGACCGTGGCCAGCTCGGTCCGCATGGCCTCGCTGTCGGTGATCGTGTTGGCGGTGCGCCTGGGCATGCCGGTCCGCTCGAACACCGCCATCGCCTCGCCGTCCGGCCTGTCGGCGAGCAGCACCTTGCCCACGGCCGTGCTGTGCGGCAGCACCCGCCTGCCGACCTCGGCGAACATCCGCAGCCTGCGCGGTGAGGGCACCTGCGCGACGTACACGATGAAGTCGCCCTCCAGCACGGCGAGGTTGGCGGTCTCGCCCGACAGCTCGACCATCCTGGTGAGATACGGCTGCGCCCACACCCCCACCATCCGTTCGGCGACCCCGCCCAGCCTGACGAGCGCGCCGCCGAGCGCGTACCTGCGGTCGGACTCCTGCCGCACGTAGCCGCGGGCCAGCAGCGTCTGCAGCAGGCGGTGGATCGTCCCGTACGGCAGGCCGGTGCGAGCCGCGATCTCCGACAGTCCCGCCTCGCCGCCGTGCGCGGCCAGGGCCTCGAGCACGTCCAGCGCCCGATCGACCGACTGCACGCTCACGCGCCCCTCCCAACGGCGCCGCTGAGGACAGAGGGGGAGACGCCGCGAAGGGAGGCGTCCAGCACCTCGGCCGTGTGCGCGACCCTGATCTCCTCGCCCCGCCGCCGCATCGCCGCCGCGATCTGCATCGTGCACCCGGGGTTGGCCGACACCAGCAACTCCGCCCCCGTCGACCGCACCCGCTCCGCCTTCCTGTCCCCGAGGTCGCGCGCCGCGGCGGGCTGGAAGATGTTGTACGTCCCAGCAGACCCGCAGCACAGGTCCGACTCGGGGATCTCCCGCAGCGACAGTTCGGGGATGCCGCGAAGCAGCTCCCTCGGCTGCGCCCTGATCCCCTGGGCGTGCGCCAGGTGGCAGGCGTCGTGGTAGGCCACGGTCACCGGCAGCGGATGCCGTTTCGCCACGGGACCCAGCTCGGCCAGCCATTCGGCCAGGTCGACGGTCCTGATCGCGCGCGCTCTGGCGGCCCACTCCTGCGAGTCGCCCAGCAGATCCGCGTACTCCTTCATCGAGGAGCCGCAGCCCGCCGCGTTCACCACGACGGTGTCCACCCCGGCTCGCTCGAACGTCCTGATCGTCCGCTTGGCGAACCGCCGCGCCTGCTCCGACCGTCCCGAGTGCACGCTCAGCGCCCCGCAGCACCCCTGGTGCGGCGGGATCACCACGTCGCACCCCTCCAACGCCAGCACGCGCGCGGTCGCCGCGTTCACCTGGGGGAAGAACTCGCCCTGCACGCATCCGGTCAACATCCCGACCACCGCCCTGCGCGGCCCCACGGCCGTGACGCGGCGCGGCAGCCGCTGCCGCCTGGCCGGAGGCGGCGCGAGGGCGATCATCGCGCCCAGGCTCGGGTGCGCCCGTTCGAGCAGCGGCTGGAGCCGTCTGGCCAGCCCGAGCGTCGGCCGCAGCGCGCGCAGCCTGCGCGGATAGGGGAACAGCCCGAACACCAGCCCGCGCACCGCCCGATCCTGCGGCTCGCGCACGTGCTCGCGTTCGACCTCGGCGCGGGTCTGCTCGATCAGCCGGTCGTACCGCACGCCGGACGGGCACGCGGTCACGCACGCCATGCAGCCCAGGCACGCGTCGAAGTGGCCCGCCATCGCGGGCGTGATGGGCGTGCCCTCGACGTGCTGGCCCATCAGATGGATGCGGCCGCGAGGGGAGTCCATCTCCTCGCCCCACAGCACGTAGGTCGGGCACGTCGGCAGGCAGAACCCGCAGTGCACGCAGTCCTTGATCAGCTCGGGTTCCATCGGGTCAGATCCCTCCCACGAACCTGCCGGGAGACATCCTGCGCCCGGGATCGAAACGTTCCTTCACGCGCCGCATCAGCGGGAGCGCGCTGATCTCACCCCATCTGTCCAGGCCCGGGTACGGCGGAGCGGCCACCACGGTGACCCTGCCGCCGAACTCGCCGAGCCGCTTCCGTAGCGGCGGCACGGCCTCCACGAGCCGCTCGTCGCCGCCGAGCCACAGGACCCCTGAGGCCGGCGAGCCGCGGACCGCCGCGCCGAGCCCGAGCGTCTCCTGAAGCACCTGGTCGGCCCGCGAGGGCGGGAAACGCACCTCCAGCAGTACCTGGTTGTCGGGCAGCACGCCCCACCACGACGGGGGCCGCGGCTCGATCGCGGCAGGACCGCCGAGGAGGGCGGCGATGGACTCCGCGCGAGACCGGGCGGCCGTCCCCTCCACCAGGACGGCCAGCTCGACCCCCGCGCCGTCGCCCGGCCGGTCGACCTCGATGGCCGCGGGCTCGGCCTGGGAGACGGCGAGACCGGTGGCGATGGAGCCCAAGGCGGTGGCCTGCGGTACGGACAGGGTCACCCAGCGGCGATCGGCGGCGCGAGGGTGGAGGCGGAAGGTCGCCTCGGCGATCACGCCGAGCGTGCCGTACGAGCCGGTGAAGAGCTTGCCGAGGTCGTAGCCAGCCACGTTCTTGACCACCTTGCCGCCCGAGTGGGCGACGGTGCCGTCGGCGAGGACGACGGTGATGCCGATGAGCAGGTCGCGGGCCGTGCCGTACCGGAGGGAACGCGGGCCCGCGGTCGCGGTGGCGAGGGTGCCGCCGACGGTCGCGCCCTCCACGGGGACGTCGAGCGCCAGCTCCTGGCCCTGCGCGGCGAGGGTGTCGGCCAGCGCGTCCATGGTGACGCCCGCCTGCGCCTTCACCACGAGATCACCCGAGGCGTGTTCGACGACCTGGTTGAGACAGCAGGTGTCGAGCAGCACGTCGCAGCGCTCGGGCGGCGGGCCCCAGTGCAACTTGGAGCCGCCGCCGACCGGGACGACGGCCAGGTCCCGCTCCGCGGCGCTCTTCAGGACGGCGGCGATCTCCTCGGTGGTCTCGGGCAGCGCGACCCAGCGCGGCCGTACGCCCGCCACCTCGTCGTCCGGACCCGCCTGCCTGACGGTGACCCCGCTCGGCATCAAAACTGCTCCGCCTTTCCCGACTCGACCAGCGGGTGCACGCCCTTGCGCACGCCCGGCACCTCGCCGCACAGGCGAGGTGTGGGGAACACCTTGCCCGGGTTCGACAGCCCGCGCGGGTCGAAGGCGCACCTGACGAGCTGCATGGTGTCGAGGTCGTCGGCCGAGAACATCCTCGGCATGTAGCGCGCCTTGTCGACGCCCACGCCGTGCTCGCCGGTGATCGAGCCGCCGTGCTCGATGCACAGGTCGAGGATCCGGCCGGAGACGATCTCGGCCCGCTCGCCCGCTCCCGGCTCGGCGTCGTCGAAGAGCACCAGGGGGTGCAGGTTGCCGTCGCCGGCGTGGAAGACGTTGGCGACCTTGATGCCGTGCTCCTGGGAGAGCCTGTCGATGCCGGCCAGGACCTCGGGAAGCGCCGTGCGCGGGACCACGCCGTCCTGCACGATGTAGGCGGGGCTGATCCGGCCGACGGCGGCGAACGCCGACTTGCGTCCCTTCCAGATCGCCGCCCGCTCGTCGGGCCCGGCGGCCACCCGCAGCTCGAAGGCGCCCGAGCAGATCTCCTTGAGCTGCTCGAACTGCGTGTCGACCTCCGCGCGCGGCCCGTCCAGCTCGACGATCAGTACCGCGCCCGCGTTCTCCGGGTACCGGCAGGCCACGGCCGCCTCGGCGGCGGCGATGGCCAGCGCGTCCATCATCTCGATCGCCGCGGGCACGATGCCCGTCGCGATGATCGCGGACACGGCCTCGCCGCCCCGCTCGATGCTCTCGAAGGCCGCCAGCACCGTGATCACGCTCTCGGGCGCACGGCTGAGCCGTACGGTCACCTTGGTCGTGATCCCCAGCGTGCCCTCGGACCCGATGAACGCGCCGAGCAGGTCGTAGCCGGGATCGTGCCGGTCCAGGACCACGATGTCGCCGTCGGGCGTGACGATCTCGCAGGCCTCGACGTGGTTGACGGTGAAGCCGTACTTCAGGCAGTGCGCGCCGCCCGAGTTCTCCGCCACGTTGCCGCCGATCGAGCAGATCTGCTGGCTGGAGGGGTCGGGCGCGTAGTAGTAGCCCTGGTCGCGGACCGCCTGGGTGATCGCCAGGTTCGTGACGCCCGGCTCGACGACGGCCCTGCGGTTGGGCAGGTCGATCTCCACGATCGACCGCATCCTGGAGGTGACGATCAGCACGCCGTCGGTGCGGGGGAGAGCGCCGCCCGACAGACCGGTGCCCGAGCCGCGCGCCACGAACGGCACGCCGTGCTCGTTGCACAGCCTGACCACCGCCGCGATCTGCTCAGCGGTCTCCGGCAGGACGGCCACGCCCGGCATGGCGCGGTGATAGGTGAGGCCGTCGCACTCGTAGGTGCGCAGCCGTACCGGATCGGTGATAACCGAGTCCTCCGGCAGGAACGCCCGCAGGCCCTCGGTGAGCGCGGTCGAGATCATGGGCACCTACCTCCCCGGGACCGGCCGCTCTCGCCGGCCCCGGGTCAGAAAGCTACGGCATACGGGCATAGGCGGGGAGGGTGAGGAACTCGGCGAAGTCGTCGTTGAGCGCGACCTCCTTGAACAGCGCCTCGGCCTGGCCGTACAGCCGCTCGTCGTAGCCGGGCTCGGCGGCGATCCCGGCGAGCTCCTCGGCGATGATCTGCTCGACCAGTTCCCTGGTCACCAGCGCGCCGGTGTCGGCGAGCGTGATGCCGTTGTGGATCCACTGCCAGATCTGGGAGCGGGAGATCTCGGCGGTGGCCGCGTCCTCCATGAGGTTGTGGATCGCGACCGCGCCGAGCCCGCCCATCCAGGCGGCCAGGTAGCGCAGGGCGACCTCCACGTTGTTGCGCAGGCCGTTCTCCGTGATGTCGCCAGGAGTGGCGGAGACGGCGAGCAGGTCGGCCGCTGACACCTCGACCTCCTCGCGGAGCCTGTCGAGCTGATTGGGCCGCTCGCCGAGCACGGAGGTGAAGATCTCGTCGCAGATCGGCACCAGGTCGGGGTGGGCCACCCAGGAGCCGTCGAAGCCGTCGCCGGACTCGCGGGTCTTGTCGGCCCTGACCTTGTCGAGGGCGACGGCGTTGACCTCGGGGTCCCTGCGGCTGGGGATGAAGGCGGCCATGCCGCCGATGGCGTGGGCGCCGCGCTTGTGACAGCTGCGCACGAGCAGCTCGGTGTAGGCGCGCATGAACGGCGCGGTCATCGTCACGGCGTTGCGCTCGGGCAGCAGGAACTCGCGGCCCCTGGTGCGGAACTTCTTGATGACGCTGAACAGGTAGTCCCAGCGGCCCGCGTTGAGGCCGGCGGAGTGGTCGCGCAGCTCGTAGAGGATCTCCTCCATCTCGAACGCCGCGGGATAGGTCTCGATCAGCACGGTCGCCCTGATCGTGCCGTTGTCCAGGCCGAGCGCGCGCTGGGCGTGGACGAAGACGTCGTTCCAGAGCCGGGCCTCCAGGTGCGACTCCATCTTCGGCAGGTAGAAGTACGGACCCTTGCCCTTGGCGAGCTGCCTGGAGGCGCAGTGGAAGAAGTAGAGGCCGAAGTCGAACAGCGAGGCCGAGACCTCCTGCCCGTCGACCAGGGCGTGCTTCTCGTTGAGGTGCCACCCGCGCGGCCGCACGACGATGGTGGCCAGCTCGGCGTCGGGCCTGAGCGTGTAGCTCTTGCCGCCGGTCTCGAAGTCGATCGTGCGGTCGAGCGCGTCGCGCAGGTTGAGCTGGCCGCTCACGCAGTTCTCCCACTGGGGGGAGTTGGCGTCCTCGAAGTCGGCGAGCCACACCTTGGCGCCGGAGTTGAGGGCGTTGATGGTCATCTTGCGGTCGACGGGCCCGGTGATCTCGACTCTGCGGTCCTCGAGGCCGGGCGCGGGCCGCGCGACCCGCCACTCGCCCTCCCTGACCTCCTTGGTCTCGGCGAGGAAGTCGAGCGTGCCGCCGGCGGACAGCTCGGCCTGTCTGGCCTGCCTCGCGTCCAGGAGTTCCAGGCGCCTGGCGTCGAACTTCCCGTGGAGCTCCGCCACGAAGGCCAGCGCCTCCGGCGTGAGGATCTCCTCGAACCGGTCGAGCATCGGGCCGGTGATCTCCATTGGGGCCTCTTTCCGCAATGTGGAAAACTAGTTCTGGATTATGGAAGTGACGCTACTTCACAGGGTCGGTCCGGGACAAGGCAAGGGTGATCCCCGAGGCTGCCTTTTCCTTTCCCGGGAGAACATGGAGACATGAGGACGAAAGGCGTGATCGCCCTAAGTGCGCTGGTGGTCGGCGCCACGGCGCTGACGGGTTGCGGGCTTGTCGGGATGGGCAGAGCCGCGGACGAGAAGACCGAGACCTACGTGGTGTCGGACAAGGTCGCCGGCCTGGACGTCATGAGCGGGGCAGGCGACGTCGTGGTCAGCGAGACCGAGAGGACCGGGATCAAGGTCACGGAGAAGCGGCACTGGCGCGACCGCGAGCCCGAGACCTCGCACGAGGTGAAGGCCGACACGCTCGAGCTCACCTACAGCTGCGCGACCGGCGACAGTTGCTGGGTCGACTACACGATCGAGGTCCCCAAGGGCCTCCGGATCAAGGCCGACACCGGTTCTGGCGACCTCACCATGCGCTCGCTGACAGGGGAGATCGAGGCCAAGACGGGCTCGGGCGAGATGGACGCCGACGGCCTCGGCGGCAAGCGCGTCGTCGCGGAGACCGGCTCGGGCGGTATCGAGCTGAAGTTCGCGCGCCCGCCGGACAGCATCGAGGCGGAGGCGGGGTCGGGCGACGCCACGCTCTACCTCCCGCAGGGCCCCTACGACGTCACCACCGAGGTCGGCTCGGGCGACGCCGAGGTGAAGGTGACCGACGACTCCGGCGCGCCGCACAAGGTCAGCGTTCGCACGGGCTCGGGCGACATAAAGATCCTGCCCCTTTAACCAGGTGACTGACGGGCCGTATGTCGGGGATGATTCTGGGGCGTCCGAACGTTGCCTACTAGAGATGACACGAATGCACAACGACTCCCGTACTCGCTACACGCGTGACTCCGCCACCGACTCCGCCACCGACGACGTCGAGCTCGGCGAGCTGGATCTGGAAGAGCGCCATGCGCTCCGCCGTGTGGCGGGCCTGTCCACTGAGCTTCAGGACGTCACCGAGGTCGAGTACCGCCAGCTACGGCTGGAGCGGGTCGTCCTCGTGGGCGTCTGGACCTCGGGTACGGCGGCCGAAGCCGACAACTCGCTCCTGGAGCTCAAGCTCCTGGCCGAGACCGCAGGCTCGGAGGTCCTCGACGGCCTCATCCAGCGGCGGCAGAGCCCCGATCCCGCTACCTACATCGGCTCGGGCAAGGCGCTCGAGCTGCGCGACGTGGTCGAGTCGACCGGCGCCGACACCGTGATCTGCGACGGCGAGCTGAGCCCAGGCCAGCTGCGCCAGCTCGAAGAAGTGGTCAAGGTCAAGGTCATCGACCGCACGGCGCTGATCCTCGACATCTTCGCCCAGCACGCCAAGAGCCGCGAGGGCAAGGCCCAGGTCGAGCTGGCCCAGCTGCAGTACCTCCTGCCGCGCCTGCGTGGCTGGGGTGGCAACCTGTCCAGGCAGGTCGGTGGTCGCGCCGCCGGCGGCGTGGGCATCGGCGGCCGCGGTCCAGGTGAGACCAAGATCGAGCTGGACCGGCGCCGCATCCGCGAGCGCATGGCCAAGCTCCGCCGCCAGATCGGCGGCATGTCCACCGCGCGTGAGACCATGCGCGCGCACCGCGCGAGCCGCGAGGTTCCCGCCGTGGCCATCGCCGGTTACACCAACGCGGGCAAGTCCTCGCTGCTCAACCGCATCACCGGCGCGGGCGTGCTGGTCGAGGACGCCCTGTTCGCCACCCTCGACCCGACCGTGCGCAGGGCGCGCACGCCGGAGGGCAGGGTGTTCACGATCGCCGACACCGTCGGTTTCGTACGGCTGCTGCCGACCCAGCTGATCGAGGCGTTCCGCTCCACGCTCGAGGAGGTCGCCGACGCCGACCTGATCCTCCACGTGGTCGACGGTTCCCACCCCGACCCCGAGGGCCAGCTCAGCGCGGTCCGCCAGGTCTTCTCCGAGATCGAGGGCGCGCTCGACGTGCCCGAGGTCGTGGTGATCAACAAGGCCGACGCCGCCGAGCAGGAAGTGATCGACCGGCTCACCAGGAGCGAGCGCAACAGCATCGTCGTCTCGGCCCGGACGGGCGCGGGGATCGACGAGCTGCTGGCCATGATCGAGCGCGAGCTGCCCAGGCTCGATCACGAGGTGTCGATGCTCGTGCCGTACGACAGGGGAGACCTGATCTCCCGTGCGCACAAGGAGGGTGAGGTGATCTCCGTCGAGCATGTCGGCGACGGCACCATCCTCCACGCGCGCGTCCTGTCGAGCCTCTTCCATGATCTGGAGCAGGTAGGGAAACCCGTAGAGCGGGTGTGAGCTGCGAAAATCGCGCGGGGATTCCCCGCGCGATTTTCTCATTCTCGGACAAAAACGGCGGTGGTCCTTGAACGCTTGGATTGCTACCATAAGTCAAGCCTTACGACACTGATGGCGCGGGTATCGAGATGGCTGCTGCGAGTGATGTCGCCTGCGGGGGCCGATGGGGATTGACGGGGCCGAGCTGCCCCAAGGGACGTATACGCCGTTTTGATGCGCATGCTTTCTTCCGAATAACCCTGTACAGCGAGCCGACCTGTGAAATAACGTAACTGAACTGAAATCGCCGGATCATGAGCCCGGCGACCGGTCACCGCACAATCGGTGCGGATGAGAGCAGGAGACCCCCGATGTCGGCCGGACCCGGAGCGGACTCAGTGGGCGCGGTAGCCGCCGCTCGCTCTCCGCTGCCCAAGTGCGGGGTGGTGCGATGACCGTTCGACTGCTCACCAATATCGGCCGCATGTGGACCGGCAACGACGTCATCAGCAACGCGGCCCTCCTCGTGCACAACGACCGCATCGCCTGGGTGGGCCGTGCGGCCGACCTCCCGCAGAGCGTTCCCGGCGTCGTCGACGACATCGTCGACGTCGACCAGGTCGAAAACCTCAGCGGCGCGCTCGTCACCCCCGGCCTGATCGACGCGCACACCCATCCCGTCTACGCGGGCAACCGCTACGCCGAGATGGCCATGCGCTCCAGCGGCTCCTCCCCTTCGGCGATCAACGCGGCGGGCGGCGGCATCGGCTCCACCGTCACCGTGACCCGCGGCACCGACCCCTGGACCCTCTGCAACGGCGTGCGCGAGCGGCTGCGCTCATGGCTGCTCAGCGGCACCACCACGGTCGAGGCCAAGACCGGCTATCACCTCACCCGCGACGGCGAGCTCGCCGACGTGCGGCTCCTGCGCGAGCTGGAGAAGGAGCCGATGATGCCGCGCGTGCACGTCACGTTCCTCGCCGCGCACGTCGTGCCCCCCGAGTACTTCGGCCGCCAACGCGACTACATCGAGGCCGTGGGCGCGTGGTGCGCCGACGCGGCGGCGGCGGGCGCCGACAGCGTCGACGTCTACTGCGACGAGGGCCACTTCACCACCGACGAGTCGCGCTGGGTGCTGGCCTCCGGGCGCAACGTCGGCCTGCTGCCCCGCGTCCACGCGGGCGCCTACAGCCGCCGCGGCGCCGTCCAACTGGCCGCCGAGCTCGGCTGCGCCTCGGCCGACCTGCTCCACCACACCTCCGACGAGGACATCGCGGTCCTTTCCCGATACGGCGTGCCCGCCGTGCTCTGCCCCGCCACCGCGATGCAGCGCGGCAGCCTCCCGCCGGTCCGCCGGATGATCTCCCAGGGCGTCACCATCGCCCTCGGCAGCGACCACAACCCTGGACACTGCGGCATCACCTCGATGGCGCTGGTCATCAGCCTGGCGGTGGCGGCCTTCGGGATGAGCGTCGGCGACGCGCTGCGGGCGGCCACCCTCGGCGGCGCCACCGTGCTCGGCGCGCCCGACAGGGGCGTGCTCGCGCCCGGACGGCTGGCCGACATCGTGCAGTGGGACGCCGACCACGAGGGCGCCTTCGCCTGGTCCTTCGGGCTCAAGCCGCGCAGGGTCTGGCGGGGCGGAACGCCGGTCCAGTAGCTAACCTCTGGGTATGTCACCTTCGGTTGCGATCGTCACCGATTCCACGGCCTACCTGCCTGCCGTTCCTCCGGGGGTGACGGTGGTGCCGCTCCAGGTGATCGTGGGCGGCCGGCCGTACGACGAAGGGACGCAGGTCGGCATCGGCGAGTGGACCCCCGTGACCACCTCCCGCCCGGCCCCCCACCGCTTCGCCGCGGCCTACGCCGCCGCCTTCTCCTCCGGGGCCACCGGCGTGGTGTCCGTGCACCTTTCAGGCGACCTCTCCGGTACGGCGGAGGCCGCCAGGCTCGCGGCCGCGGAGGCGCCGGGGCCCGTGGAGGTGGTGGACACCCGATCGATCGCCATGGGGCTCGGCTTCCCGGTTCTCGCCGCGGCTCGGGCCGCCGACGCGGGACGATCCCTGGAGGAGGTCGCGACGACCGCCAGGACGTCGGCCGCCCGCACCGAGACGTACTTCTACGTCGACACCCTGGAGTACCTGCGGCGGGGCGGACGCATCGGGGCGGCGGCGACGCTGGTCGGATCGGCGCTGGCGATCAAACCGATCCTGCATCTGGAGGGCGGCAGGATCGTGCCGCTGGAGAAGGTCCGCACGGCCGCGCGGGCCATCTCGCGCTTGGAGGACCTGGCCGTGGCCACGGCCGGTGAGGAACCGGTCGACGTGGCGGTCCAGCACCTGTCGGCGCAGAGCCGGGCCGAGGCGTTGGCCGAGCGGCTGACCAAGCGGCTGCGGAAGCTGGTACGGCTGAGCGTCGTCGAGGTCGGCGCGGTCATCGGCGTCCACGTGGGCCCAGGGGCGTTGGGCATCACGGTGTCGCCCACCTCCTGACCCCGGCCATCCACAGCCCATCCGGTTTTCCACAGAACCGGGTTCGGCACTCTGGCCTGTGGGGCGCGTGGCCTAGCTTTCCGCCTGTGCGCAACTCAGAGGAGAACGTCGAGCGCGCCGTGGCCGCGAGGCGTCTGCAGCGGCTCTGGCACGCCGGGGGCGGCGCGTCCAGGCTCTCCCTGGCGCGCTCAGCCCTTCGGAACGCAACCGGGGCACCCGCCGACGGCTCTTCCGCGTCCCTCGGTCGCCCCACGCCCGACCCGCCCCCCTCTCGCCGACCACCAGACGACATCTCACCACCTGGATCCTCGACCGGCGGTCCTGTGGATGCGCGTCGGGTCGAGGGTGACGTCCCGCCTCCTCCATCCGGGTCCCCGTTTGAAGGGCCTGTGGATACGCGTGCCTCGCGCTGGGCGCCGGGCGATGTCGCGCCTGCCCCACGTCGGATCTCAGCCGACGGTATTGCCACACCCGCCTCCGGCTGGGCGTGGGACGACGACGAGGCTCTCCTCCTCTCCTCCACCACCGAGCGGAACCACCGCGACAACCTCGCCCCCGATCACGGTCGATCAGGCGACGACGCCCCCGCCACCCTCTCGCCACCCATCCCCACCTCCTTCGCCGCCTTCCGCGCCGCCGTCACCGCTCAAGCGCCGGCCCTCGACCCCGGACGCCCCGGTCTACGCGTCCTCCTGGTCCTCGGGCTCGTCGCCGCCATCGTGGGTGGGATCTATGCCTGGCGCTCCAGCCCCACCCCCGAACCCCTCGCCGCCCCACCCCCGATCAACGGCTCAGCCGCGCCCCCAGCCGTCGTCACCACCCCCACGGTCATGTCATCGGTGATGGTCCACGTCGCAGGCAAGGTACGAAAGCCGGGCGTCTACACCCTGCCCAGCGGATCCCGGGTCACCGACGCGGTCCAGGCGGCGGGCGGCGTACGCACCGGCACCCCCACCGGCTCGGTCAACCTCGCCAGACGCCTGATCGACGGCGAACAGATCGTCGTCGGCGCACCAGGCGCCCCAGGCGCAGGAGGAACCGTCGCCGCGGCACCCGTCTCCGACGTCCTCGACCTCAACGCCGCCACCCCCGACCAACTGGAGCAGTTACCAGGGGTTGGCGAGGTGCTCGCGGCCAGGATCGCCGAGTTCCGCACGACCCACGGCGGATTCCGCAGCATCGACCAACTTCGCGAGGTCACAGGAATCGGTGATCGAAAGTACGCCGAGCTGAAGGACAAGGTCCGCGTCTGACGCCATCCGAAGGGGAGCGTTCTGACAGCACCGCGTTTGTGTCCGGGCCGCGAGGGACGCGTCAGGACAGCGGGTGTGCGGGTCGCAAGAGTGCGCGCTCGGGCGACCACGAAGGGTGCGTTCGGATGGCAAGGGAGGTGAGGGAGCGGATGCCGCCGTCGAATCGGGGCCACCAGGCCGCGTCAGTGCCGAAAGCGCCAGATGATCAAGCTGCTCAGGACGGAGGCGGAGAATGTGCGCCTGCCTACTCGCTGGTCCTGGTGCTACCCGCGCTGGCTTCATGGGCGACGGCGCTGGTCCTGTTGGGCTGTCCCGCACCAGTGGGCGCGACTTGCGCGGCGGTGGCCGCCATGGGAGCCACCGCGATCCCGATCGTGGCCGCCTGTCGTCGCATCCCGGCCCCGATGATCCACCGCCTTGCCCACTCGCCCATCCCGCGCCCACCTAATACCCCCAGCAACCTCGTCTCGCTGGCCCGTGGTGTCTGGCGACGAGGCCACGAGTCGAGCCTGCCTTCGGATCAGCCCCCGAGGAAGCCTTCGGAACTGCCCCCGAGGAAGGGGCTCCGGCGCTCCAAGATCTGGGTCAACGTGGCCGTCGCAACGCTCGCCTGCGTCGCCGCGACCTCGGCAGGGGTGGCCTTCAGGGTGCATGCCGTCACCACCGGCCCGGTCGCCGAGCTGGCAGCCAGGGACGCCACCGTGCACGGCGACATCGTGCTCACCGGCGACCCCCGCGTGAGACACGCCAAAGCAGCCTTCCACGGCGAGAGCGTGGTCGTCGAAGCCACACTCGAATCCCTCGACACCCCTGACGGGCGGCTCGCCGTACACGCCCCTGTCATGGTGTTCGGATCAGGAGGCGGGTGGCGATCGCTTCTGCCCAGCCAGCGGCTGCGTGTGACCGGCAGGCTGGGCGCCGCCGAGCCGGGCGAACTGGTCGGCGCTGTGCTGCTCGTCCGCGGCCCGCCAGTGGCACTGTCCGCGCCCTCGGGCCTGCAGAAGGCCGCGGCTGAACTGCGGGCGGGGTTGCGCCGTGCGGCGGACGTCCTTCCGCCCGACCAGCGGGGTCTGCTGCCCGGCCTCGTGGTGGGCGACGTGTCGCGGTTGGATCCGAACATCAGCGCCGACTTCAAGGACGCCGGCCTCAGCCATCTGACCGCCGTCAGCGGAGCCAATCTCGCGATCATGTCAGGGGCGGTCGTGGCGCTGTCGCGGCTGGCGGGGATGCCGCTCGCCGTGCGGGCGGTCCTGGCGGCCGTCGCCATGCTCGCGTTCGCGGTCGTGGCCCGCCCTTCGCCGAGCGTGTTGCGTGCGCTGTTGATGGGGCTGGTCGGAGCGATCGCGCTCGGCACGGGCCGCGCCAGGGACGGTGTCGCGGCGCTGTCGGCGACAGTGCTGCTCCTGATCATGTTCGATCCCGGCCTGGCCCGCGAGTACGGCTTCGCGCTGTCAGTCTGCGCCACCGGCGGCATCCTGCTGCTCGCGCCGCGATGGCGCGACAGGCTGTCGGCCAGGATGCCGCGCTGGGCCGCTGAGGCCGTGGCCGTACCCGCGGCGGCGCAGGCGGCGGTCACCCCCGTGCTGGTGCTCATGGCCGGACAGCTACAGCTGGTCGCGGTGCCCGCCAACCTGCTGGCCGGTCCCGCGGTCGCGCCCGCTACCGTCATCGGGTTCGCGGCGGCGCTGGTGGCGCCCCTGTCGGTGGACCTGGCACGGCTGCTCGTGGTCCCCGCAGGCTACGCCGTCGGCTGGATCATCACCGTGGCCGAGCACGCCTCCCGTGTCCCCCTCGCCGGTCTCCCGTGGCCAGGCGGCCTCCCCGGGCTGCTCCTGCTGGCCGGGGCCGCCGCGGTGGCGTTCCCCCTGCTGCGGCGTGCGGGTGCGCGAACCATCGTCCTGGTCATGGGTACGGCGGGCCTGGCCACCGTACTCATCGCAGGACCGGTGATCGCCCCATGGCCGCCGCCTCGATGGCTGTTCGTGGCATGTGACGTTGGACAGGGTGACGCACTCGCGGTCGCCGCAGGGCCGGGGAAGGCCGTCGTCGTCGACACCGGGCCCGACCCCACCCTGATGGACCGCTGCCTCCGCGATCTGGACATCCGTGAGATACCGCTCGTCATCCTCACCCACCCGCACCGCGACCACGTGGGCGGCCTCGACGGCGTCTTCAGATCGGGGCGGCGTGTGGGCGCCGTCATCGTCAGCCCAGGCCGTGCCCCCGCCGCCGAATCCACGCGCATCTCGAACGACCTGATCAGACGCCGCATCCCCGAATGGGTCGCCACGCCGGGCGCCCGGTGGCGTTTCGGACCGTCCGAGCTGAACGTCCTCGGCCCTTCACCAGGCTCCGTGCCCAGTGGCCCAGGCGAGGGCAGCGTGATCAACAACGAGAGCGTGGTCGTCCTCGTGCGGTGGGCGGCAGGCTCCATCCTGCTCAGTGGCGACGTCGAGTCGGAGGCGCAGATGGAGTTACTGCGGGCGGGTCTGCCGCGCGCTGACCTGCTCAAGGTCCCCCACCACGGGTCCGTACGGCAGGATCCGCGCTTCCTCGCGGCGATCGGAGCGAGAGCGGCGTTGATCAGCGTGGGTTCGGACAACGGGTACGGGCATCCGGCGCCGCGCACGGTGGGGTTGCTGCACGGACTCGGCATGCGCGTCCACCGGACCGACCAGTCGGGCGCCCTCGCCGTCATCGACCAGTCGGGCCGCCTCGCGGTGGTGTCCAGTGGACGGCCCGACGGGTGACACGCCACCTCGCGACCTTGGCGGATGTCCAGGGAGGGTGGCCCGATGTGATGTGTCGCCACGGCTGCCTCGTGCTAGATCCAGGTCTCGTGGAGGTGGCGCCAGCGCAGGCCATGGGGAGCGGTGGTGTCGCGGACGAAGACGACGGTGGCACGGCGGCGGCGTGGGTCGGGGCCGTGGTGGTGCTCCTCGTACGTGGCTACGACAACGGTGTCGGCGCTGGCCACGACCTCCACGTCGAGGATCTCGATCGCGAGGTCGGGCGCCGCGCCGTGGGCGGGTTCGATCACGGCCAGCAGATGGGGCATCCGCAGCGTTTGGCCCTCTGGGGTCGTGTAGGCGAAGTCGGTGGTGTGAGCTCCGGCGAAAACGTCGAGCTCGGGTTGTGGGGCGCGTCCAGTGAGCCAGCTTTCGATGATCTCGTGATGGCGGACGATCTCAGCCCGGCAGTCGGCAGCTTCTGCGGTGAAGGCGCTGTCCTGTCGAGGCGCGGAGTTTGCGGTGTCGGCTGTCATCCGGCGATCTCCTTCCAGGGGCGGGAGGTGAGCCAGTCGTGCAGCCTGGTGAGGCGAACGCCGAGGGTGGCTTCGACGTCGGCGGAGTTCTGGCCGTAGAGGGTCTGGTCCTTCTCCGCGACCCAGCGGTAGGCCGAAGCCACACCTTCCGCTGTGGACGGACCGAAGGCGAAGGCCAGGCCTGCCTCGAACTCGTCGATGTCCTGGGCGACATACCGGACGGGGCGGCCGAGGACGGTGGTGAAGGCGGCGGCGAGTTGGGTTCCCGTCACGGAGTCTGGACCGCCGAGGTCGAAGGCGAGGAACTGCGTGCTGGTGGGGAGGTCGGCTGGGGCGGAAGGGGTGGTGGCTGCGAGGCCGGCCGCAGAGGAAGGGCTGGTCTCTAGAGGACTGGCAGCGGGGGCTGTGGTGGCCGGGAGGTTGGCCGCAGAAGGAGGGACGGTGGCTGGAGTGTCGGCGGTGGTGGAAGGAACGGTGGTCGGAAGGTTGGCGGAGATGGGAGCTGCGGGAGGGGTCGGAAGACCGGTGGAGGGGGTGGCGGTGGTCGGAAGGCTGGGGGAGGGGGTGGTGAAGAGATCGGGGGTGGTGAGGGCGGCGACGGTGGCGGTGGCGAGGTCGTCGTGGCTGAGCCAGGAGACCGGCACGTTCGCGGGCAAGGGATACCCCAGCACCCCCTCGTGGACGAGCGGCCCCGCCACCCAAGGCGCGCACAGGTTGTCCAGGTATACGGGTGGCCGTAGCACCACGGTCGGTACCCCCGAAGCCGCCAACACCGCCTCCGCGGCTCTGCGCGTCTCGAACGCCTTCACCGACGTGGGCCCGGACGGGATGCGGTTGCCCGTGTTGAACACCAGGCGCCGCACCCCCGCCTCGGCGGCCGCCGCGGCGATGTTGCGCACGTACGATTCCACGACGGCAGCCTCGTAGACCATGGGCAGCAGCACGCTGGCGTGTGTCACCCCGTCGAACGCGGCCCGTACGGCGGCGGCGTCCGCAAGGTCGCCGAGCGCGGGCTTCACGCCCTCGGGAAGCCCCATGCCGGTCCTGGTGAAGCCGCTCACCGCATGTCCCATACCGACCAGGCGTCGAGCCGTGGCACCGCCCTGGGCGCCGCTGGCTCCGATCACGAGAATGTTCATGCCGATCAGCTTGCCGACCGTGCCCGCTACGATCCATAAAGACGAGTCTTCAAGAGTTTAAGGATCGTCCGTGGATGAAGACCTGTTGAGCGAACTGCTGACCCCGCTCCGGCTGCACGGCGTCTTCCACAGCCGGTGGTCGGCGCACGCCCCGTGGGGAGTGGCAGGCGAGCGGGAGAACTGTGCGCTGCTCCACTACGTGCAGGAGGGCGAGTGCACGGTGGAGTTGCCCGAAGTGCCCGAGCCTGTACGGCTGCGCGCGGGCGACCTGGTCGTCTTCCCGCACGGGACCGCCCACCGCCTGGCCGATCGGCCGGGCGGGCCGACGGTGCCGCTCGCCTCGATGCTGCCCCGACGCGAGCCTGGCGCGGTGCGGACCGTGGAGATCGACGGCCCTGGGGAGATCACCACGATGCTGTGCGGGGGGCTGCACTACGACGGGGCCGCCGCGGCACCGCTGTACCAGGCGTTGCCTCCGCTGCTGGTGCTGGACAGGGAACTGCTCGAACGCCAGCCGCTGCTGTCGGGCACGCTCGACATGCTGGCGCGGGAGTGGGCGGGTGGCGAGCCGGGCGCGGCGCTGGTGGCGTTGCGGGCGTTCGAGCTGGTGTTCGTGCTGGCGCTGCGGGTGGCGTTGAGCGACCTGGACACCCCTGTGCTGCACGCCCTGCGGCATCCGGGGATCAGCAAGGCGTTGCTCGCGGTGCACACGAGGTTCGCCGAGCAGTGGACGCTGGAGTCGCTGGCAGGGGAGGCGGGGTTGTCACGGTCGGCGTTCGCGGCGAGCTTCCGCGAGCTGGTGGGGGAGGCGCCGATGCGGCACCTCACGGCGCGCAGGATGCAGGAGGCGGCGCGGTTGCTGAAGGAGTCGGCGCTGCCGCACAGCCGGATCGCCGAGCGGGTGGGCTATCGGTCGGGGGTGGGGTTTCACCTGGCCTTCCGCCAGTGGTCAGGGCAGACGCCGGGCGAATATCGGCGCTCGGGCGGGGCTACGGCTGGTGGAGCGTTGACCGCGCCACAGGTGTGAGGGCGCCTCTGGTGTGAGGGTTGCTTGGGGGTGAAGGCGCCTTGGGTGTGGCGGCGCCTCAGGTGTGGCGGCGCCTCGGGCGTTGTAGGCGATGCGGGGTCGCGGCGCTGCGGGGTGGTGGACTCTGGGAACGCCGGGATGTGGTGATGGGGGGTGACGGTGACGGCCGTGCCGGTGATGGGTGGTGGCGTGACCGTGAGGGAGTCGCGGTGATGGGGTGGGCGTGGGGTGTGGGCGGGGTGGCTGTGGTTGTTCGGTGAAGGGGAGGTGGGTGGGGGATTCACGTAACGGCGGCCGGGGGTGTGGGCCCGCAGTAGCGTGATGGACAGGCGGTCACCGGTGACCGCGGTGGCCTATCGGGTGCTTGCCGTACAGGAGAATTGACCGCATGGTGACGTTGGTCGTCGGGGACGAGGAGTTGCTGGCCGAGCGGGCCGTCGGTGTCGTGGTCGCCGCCGCGAAGGCGCAGGAGGCGGGCGCGGAGGTGCACGACCTGGTCGGCGGCAAGGTCGAGCCCGGCGAGCTGACCCGCCTGACCTCGCCCTCGCTCTTCGGCGACAGGTCGGTGGTGGTGATCAGGTCGGCGCAGGACCTGTCCAAGGAGACGATCGCCGAGGTTCTCGGCTACGCCAAGAATCCCGCCGACGACACGGTCCTCGTGCTGGTGCATCCGGGCGGCGTCAAGGGCAAGGCGCTGGTCGACGGGATCAGGAAGACCAAGGCGGACGTCGTCACCGTCAGCAAGATCACCAAGCCCGCCGAGCGCCTCGACTTCGTGAAGGGTGAGATCAAGCGCGCTGGCCGCACGATCACCGGCGAGGCCGCTCAGGCGCTGCTCGACGCGGTGGGCAACGACCTGCGCGAGCTGGCCGCGGCCTGCAGCCAGCTGGCGTTCGACACCGAGGCCAAGAGCATCGATCTGAACGCCGTCGCCCGCTACCACAAGGGCAGGGCGGAGGTGAGCGGGTTCACGGTGGCCGACTCGGCGGTCGAGGGTCGCCTGGCCGACGCGTTGGAGCAGGTGCGCTGGGCGCTCGGCACGGGGGTCGCGCCTGTGCTGCTGGTGAGCGCGCTGGCGAGGTCGTTGCGGTCGCTGGCCAAGGTGGGCGGTGCGGGGCGCAACGTCCAGCCTGCACAGCTCGGCATGGCCCCGTGGCAGGTCAACAACGCCAAGCGGCAGCTCAGGGGGTGGGGGCCCGAAGGGCTGTCCGCCGCGCTGATGGCGGTCGCCAACGCCGACGAGCAGGTCAAGGGCGGGGGCGCCGACCCCGCCTATGCGCTGGAGCACGCAATCCAGACGATCGTGGCGAGCAGGAACGGCCGATGATGATCTCCTGAGGGGTCCTGAAGCCGCTCGACGGCGATCTCCTCAGGCGTGCGAAGGGCACTCGATGGCGATCGATCTGCTGGGCGACTCGAAGGTCGCTCATGAGTTCATGAGCGCACCCACGACCCCACGGTGGCGATCATGAAGGGCGGCGGGCGGTTTCCAGGCTGACCAGCATGCGCTTGAGGAGTCCGTCGAGCGTCTCCTGCTCGCCCGGCTCCAGCGCGGCCACCATCTCCGCCTCCGCCGTCGCTCGGACCGCCATCGCCGCCTGCCACAGGTCGTGTCCCTTGGGGGTGAGCGCAACGTCGACCCTGCGTCTGTCCTCCTCACTGCGAATCCGGCGTACCAGTCCCGCCTTCTCCAGCGTGTCGATGCGCCCCGTCATCCCCGCGGGCGACAGCATCAGCTCGCTGGCCAGCTCCGACGGCGTCGCCTGCCGCGAGTCGCGGGACACGAGCCTGTGCAGGGTCTCGAACTCGAAGTCCTGGATCCCGACCTCGGCCAGCGCGGTCTCCTTGGCGAGGCGGACGTGCTTCACCAGGAACTGCATGCGCGTGATGATCGCCTCCACCCGCTCGTCGTAGGGCGCCTTGCCGCGCCAGCGCGAAAGGTGCTTGTCAACCGAATCATACGTTGACGAAACATTCGCTGGCGAACTATTATCCGAGGCCATGCTGACCAGACTAGTGATCGGCCGCGCACTCTCGGCGCTGGCGACCGCGCTCATCCCGACCACCTTGACGCTCGTCGTCCTCAGGATCACGGGCGACGCCTCCGACCTGGGTGTGGTGCTGGCGTGTGAGCTGGTCCCGATGCTGGTGCTGCTGCCGTTCGGCGGTGTGCTCGCCGAACGCTTCCCGCCGGAACGCGTCGCGTTGCTCGCCGACCTGACCAGGTGCGCGGCCCAGGCGGCGATCGGCATGGAACTCCTGCTCGGCGTGGAGAGGATCGCCGACCTGGCGGTGCTCGCGGCGGTCACCGGCGCCGCGGTCGCGTTCGGCACGCCTGCCGTACCCAGGCTGGTGGCGGCGACCGTGGAAGGACCGGCGCGGCTGCGCGCCAACGCGCGCATCAGCCTGGCCACCAGCCTGTCGGCCGTGGGCGCGCCCGCCCTCGCGGGCGCGCTGGTCCTGGGCGCGGGGCCCGGCTGGGCGTCGCTGGCTACCGCCGCCCTCTTCGCGGCCTCCGCGTTCACCCTCGGCGGCGTCCGTACGGCCAGGGCCGTCCCCACCGGCAAGCACTCGCCGACCAGGGGCTGGACGGAGATCAGACGACGCCCGTGGTTCCTGGTCAGCGTCATGGGCCATGGCGTCTGGCACTTCTGCGCGGGGCTGTTCCTCACCATCGGCCCGTTGATCACCATCCGGAGCGGTGAGGCCACGTGGGTGATCATCGTGCAGTCCGGCACGGTCGGCATGCTCGCGGGCGTGTTCGCCGCGCCCCGGCTGCCCATCCGCAGCCCGCTCGTCGGCTGCGCGGTCGGCGCGTCGCTCTACGCGGTGCCCCTGGCGGCGCTGGCCGTGCCGCTGAGCGGGTGGGCGGTGGCGGTCGCGTACGGGGTCGCGATGTTCGGTCTCGGCGTGCTCGTGCCGCTGTGGGAGACCGTCGTCGCCGACCGGATCCCCGTGGAGGCGCTGGGCAGGGTGCGCTCGTTCGACTCGCTGATCTCGTTCGCCAGCCGTCCGCTGGGCCTGGCCGTCGCCGCGCCGCTGGCCGGCTGGGCGGGTACGGCCCTGCCACTGTGGGTCGCCGCCATCGCGGTGGCCGCGGCGAGCCTCGGCGTGCTGGCCGTACGCGAGGTCAGGACTCCTGAAGCGCAGCCTCTCGCAGCACACCGTCGCTGATCTCCAGCACCCTGTCGGCAAGCGTGATCAGGCTCTGGTCGTGGGTGGCCACCAGCGCGGTGACACCCTCACTCCGCACCAGCGCCCTGATCAGCTGCATGATCTGCCGCCCGGTCTGCGAGTCGAGCTGCCCCGTCGGCTCGTCGGCCACCAGCAGGCGCGGCCTGTTGGCCAGGGACCTGGCGATCGCCACGCGCTGGCGCTGCCCGCCCGACAGCTCGTAGGGGCGCTGGTTGGCGTGCTGCTCCAGCCCGACCAGCGACAGCAGCATGCGCACGCGCCTGTCCCGCTCGTCGACGGGTGTGCGGGCCAGGCGCATCGGCACGCCGACGTTCTCGGCCGCCGACAGCACGGGGATCAGGCCGAAGGACTGGAACACGAAGCCCACCACGTCCCTGCGCAGCGCCAGCAGCCGGTCCTCTGGCAGCGAGGTCACCTCCTGCCCGGCAACCACCACGCGGCCCGCGTCAGGCTTGTCCAGCCCGCCGATCTGGTTCAGCAGCGTGGTCTTGCCCGAACCCGACCTTCCCCTGATCGCCACCAGCTCGCCGGGGTAGGCAGCGAAGGACACCTCGCGCAGCGCGACGACCTCCTTCGGCCCCGTCCTGTAGACCTTGCGCAGGCCCTCCACGACCACCAACGGCTCACTGCTCATCGGAAGCCTCCTCACGGGACGGCCACACGCCGATGTGGTCGGACTCGAGCTCGAGGCGCACCCTGCGCTCCATGTCGAGGGCGTTCATGAAGTCGCGCGGCAACTGCAGGCGGCCGACGCGGTCGAGGACGGCGTACTCCTCGGCGATGATCTCGCCCTCGGCGCCCTCCCTGCGCAGCGTCTCGCTGCTGGTACGGCCGTCGCGGATGCCGATCGTCCGATCGACCTGCTCCGACACCAGGGAGTCGTGCGTCACGATGACCACGGTGACGCCGAGCTCCCTGTTGGCCCTGCGCAGCGCCTCGAACACCTCCTCCGAGGTGTCGCTGTCGAGCTCGCCCGTCGGCTCGTCCGCCAGGATGAGCTGCGGCGAGTTGGCCAGCGCCACGGCGATCGCCACGCGCTGCTGCTCGCCGCCCGACATCTCCGACGGTTTCCTGCCCGCGCAGTAGTCGACGCCGAGCAGGGTCAGCAGCTCCATCGCGCGGTCCTTGCGGTTCCTGCCCGCCAGCTTCATGGGCAGCTCGACGTTCTCCCGCGCCGTCAGGTAGGAGAGCAGGTTGCGCGCGGTCTGCTGCCAGATGAAGCCGACGACCTCGCGCCGGTAGCGCAGCCTGTCCTTGGCCGTCATCGACAGCAGGTCCATGCCGGCCACCCTGGCCAGGCCCGCGGTCGGCACGTCGAGACCCGACAGCACGTTGAGCAGGGTCGACTTGCCCGAGCCCGACGCGCCGACGATCGCGATCAGCTCGCCCTTCTGGATCAGCAGGTCGAGGCCCTGGAGGGCGACGACCTCGACGCCCTCGGTCTTGTAGATGCGGACCAGGTTGTCGCAGACGATGTGCGCGTCACCGCCGAAGACGGCCCGCTCCCGCGTGGCCTGCGCTTCCAGGTCGGACATGGTGGGGGTGTTCGTCACTGGTCACCTACTCGTAGGACGGAGCCGAGGCCGCGCCGACGGCCGATGGCGGTGTGCGCGTACGCGCCGAGCACGGAGACCGCGGCGAGGCCCGCGGACAGCAGGATGGGCGTCAGGAGCTCGACGTTGGAGATCGAGCCGTAGTCGGTCACGGCGAGGCCGCCCGCGTAGGAGGACAGGTCCATACCGGGCCCCAGGGCCGCGGGCAGGCCGAGGCCGAGCGCGAGCCCGGCCAGGGCCGTGATCAGGATCATGGGGGAGATCTCCAGGACGGTCAGGCGGCGCGCCTGGCGAGGCGACAGCCCCAGCGTACGCAGAAAGGAGAGCGCGCCCGCGCGGGCCGGGCCCGTGATCACCAGCGTGAGCACGACGGCGACCAGGGAGTAGGCGGCCAGCGCGGCGGTGACGATGGTCAGGGTGGCCAGGACGGTCCCCGTCAGCGGCGAGCCCTTGATCGCGGCCAGCGCCTGGGCCCTCGACTTGACCACGGGCGGCAACCCGCCCTGCGTGCTCGCCGCCCTGAGCACCGCGGCCGGGTCGGCGGAACCCTTGACCAGCAGCACGTTCGGCCTGGTGGGCGCGCCCGCCCGCTCGTTGGCGTCGGCGGGCAGCACGACGAGGTTGCGCTGGGTCTCCAGGCCTGGGAAGCCGGTGACGGAGCCGCGCGGGTTCACCCGCATCGCCACCTGCCAGCGGACCGACAACGGTTCCCTGCCCAGCAGGGGCGAGGCGAGCGCGGGGGTGCCGGGGCCTCCGGGCCGCGCGGGCACCTCCAGCGGACCGCCTGCCACCAGGTCCCTGTAGGCGTCCAGGTCGATGGAGACGACCTTGATCGGGGTCCTGCCGACGACCGCGTCACCCGTCATCGCGGTGAGTACGCCCTCGACGCCCGGCACCCTCCTGACCCGCGCGACGGCCTCAGCGGTGATCGCGACGGGGTGCTCGACCCTGATGTCCGCGCCGACCTTCTGCCATGCGGCCAGCTCCTGGGTGCTGGAGACGCCGCCGGAGACGATCGAGGCGAACACCGACACGGCCAGCGCGGGCAGCAGGATCAGCACGGGGAGCACGGTGAACGACTTCGATCTGGCCGCCATCGTCAGGCCGAGGAACGGCACGGCGGGGCGGCGGCGCGCGGCCAGCCGTACGAACGCCCTGAGGGGGAAGGGGTAGCAGCGCAGGGTGATCAGGGACGCGGCCACCGCCAGCGCGACGGGGACGAGCAGCAGGAACGGGTCCGCGCCCTGCGCCGCCGCCTGGGTCGACACGCCGCGCGAGCGCACCAGGTAGGCCCCGACCAGGGCCAGCACGACGGTCGTCAGCTCCAGCGTGATCCGGCGGGGCGACGGCCGGGCGGCGGCCACGTCGTCGCGGCGCTCGTGCAGCGGCGCGCGGTGGGTGATCGCCAGCCTGGTCGCGGCGAACCCCGCCGCCGTCGCGAGCACGATCAGCGGGCCCATGTGGGCGATCGGCGTGACCGGCCCAGGCACCAGCCAGGACAGCAGGTAGCCCGCAACCGCCGCGGGTACGGCCGCGACGGCCACGACGGCCGTCCCCGCGCCGACGACCTGGCCCAGCGAGCCGCCTCGTGCGCGTGTCAGAGCGAGCGCGGCGTCCATCCGCTCGGCCATCAGCTGTACGGCGAGCACGATCACGCCCAGCGCCACCGCCAGCAGCCCGCCGAGCACCAGGAACATCGTCGTCTGCGCGGTGGACAGCGAGCCGGCGTAGCCCGTCAGCAGCCTGGGCAGGCCGGTCGCCACGCTGTTGGCCGCGTACTCGTCGGCCTCCAGCGCCACCGCGCCGCTGTAGTCCTTGAGCGACCTGAGCACCGAGGGCAGGTCGATGGCGACGGCCTTCCCCGGGTCGACGCCGAGCACCCAGGAGTAGACGGTCCTGCGGGCGCCGTAGTCGATGAGCTCGAGGCCCTTGTCGCTGGTCAGCGTCGTGACGTAGAGGTCGGGCTCCAGCTGGCCCGGTGGGAGCCGCTTGTCGACCGTGATCGTGTCGCGCTCGTGGTCCCAGTAGGGGTCGGCGGGGTTCCTCGGACGGTAGACGCCCGAGACCCTGACCGCGATCTGCTGACTCTGGCCGATGACCACGGTGCTGCCGATACGGAGCTTCATGGCGGTGGTCGCGCTCTCCGGCACCCCCACCTCGAGCAGCGGGATCGTGCCAAGCCTGCCCGCGTCGAAACTGCCCGGAGGGCCGGGCTCGCCGCCTTCGACCCAGGTCAGCCGCCGGTCGAAGTCGGAGAGCCAGGCCACGTTGACGTACTGCTTCGGCCGGTCGAAGGCGGGCGTGTCCACCGTCCTGACCGAGAAGTGGCTGGTGCCGCCGCTCGTCGCGATCGCGGCCAGCTCGGGCGGCAGCAGCGCGCGGAACGTCTGGTCCCTCGCCGCCAACTCCGCGCGCCTCCTGATGGGCGTGGCGTTCTGGGCCAGCACGCGCAGGTCCCTGTCCTGGGCGGTTGTCGCGGCGAGGGTCTGCCGGAGCCCCCGGTCGTAGGCCAGCTGGAGCGCTCGGGGCATGCCGGAGAGCAGCAGGCACGCGCTCAGCGTCAGGACCGACAGCACGGCGGCCGCGCCCGCGTGCGCCCGCATGAGCGTCAGGATCTTCACTGGTCCTCTCCGACGCGCAGGCCGCCCAGCCCCCGGCCGCGCAGCACGCGCGCCAGCCCCGCCACGATCGCGAACAGCAGCGCCGCGACCAGGACCAGCATCAGCGCGGTCGCGGGCCATGGGACGGCGAGCAGCACGTCGGGCGTGACGGCCGCGGCCTGCCCCGTCAGCACGATGTGGGGCACGACGAGGGCGCCGACCACGAGCGCCAGGATCGTTCCCGCGACCAGGGAGAGGACGATGACGAACGCCTGCTCGATCGCCAGCAGCGCGAACACCTGGCGGAAGCTGACGCCCAGCGCCCGCAGGATCGCGAACTCCGCGAGTCGCTCACGCGCCGCCACCGCCGCGCTGGTCAGGAACCCGAGCGCGGCGAAGACCAGCGCGGACAGGAAGCCGAGCGTCAGCGCGCCCTGCAGTCCGCCGGCCAGCGGGTCGTCACGGAATCGCGTGGTCAGCTCTCGCAGGTCGACGGCCGTGGCCACCCACTGCGGCCTGCTCGCCAGCACGTCCATCGCGGCGGCGGTGTCGCCGTCACGCGCGGCCAGCCACCACTCGGTGGCGGGGCGCAGCCGCTGCGCCGCCGCGAGCGCCCTGCCCTGCAGCGTGCCCCAGTCGACGAGGATCGAGGGCTGGTCGGGCTGGGTGCTCGGCATCCGGTCGACGACGCCTGCCACCTTCACCTCGATGTTGGCGCCGTCGAGGTTCACCGGCGCGACCTGGCCCGTGGTGAGCCGCAGCCTTTGGGCCAGGTCGGCGGTGAGGACGACGGGCAACGGCTTGAAGATCCGCTGTTCCTCAGACCCGCGAGGTGGGGCGAACAGGTCACCGTCGCCTTTCGCGGCGACGACGCTGAAGGCGGAGTTCTCGGCCGTGCCGGGGATCGGCAGTGTCCAGAGCCCGCCGTCCGAGGTCACCGGCTGCCTGGCCGCCCAGCGCAGCCCGGACGGCAGCGTGATACCAGGGTCGACGGTCACCGTGACGCCCGACGCCCTCACCACGAAGCCGCGCAGCCGCAGCGGGTGGGTGAGCCCTCCCGTACGGCCGGCGAGCGTCCTCAGGTCGAGCTCGACCCGGTTGACGCCTGCCCGCAGCGGGCCGGCGGGCAGTTCGCGCCAGACGCCGAGCCCGTCCTCCACCGCCACGCCCAGCTCGACGGGCCGGTCCCGCGGCCCGCTGACGCTCACGGTCAGCGGTAGCCGCTCGGGTATCGTCACCGGCTCGATCTCGGGGCGGGCCGAGCCGAGCCGTGCCGCCATCTCCCGCACGCCGTCCTCCGACAGGTCGGGGCGCAGCTTCAGCAGCGCCGCCAGCTTGCCGGAGTCCAACGCCATCAGCGTGGCGGGCTCCCCGCCCACCGTGGTCGGCCCCCTGAACGCGGGACTGGCCGCGGTGATGCCCGGCAGGCTTCCGAAGGCGGTGCCCCTGCCGAGAGCGCCGAGCTCGCGGGCCTCCGGCGGGCCCGAGACGCGCAGGTCGGCGCCTGCCTGGTGGCGGGCCTGGTCCTCCTGCGAGGAACGCCAGGTGGCGGCGGTGGCCATCGACACCACGCCGATCGCGATCGCCATCGTGAGCAGCAGCGCGGGGCCCGAGTAGCGGGCGGGCCTGCGGCTGACCTGCCAGGCACCGAGCGCGGGGGCCAGCCCCTCCCACCTGGTGGTGAACCGCTCCGCGAGCGCCGAGATCCTCGGCACCAGACGCAGGCCGAGCAGGCCTCCACAGAGCAGGGCGAGAGCGGGGCCAGTGATGATCAGCGGGTCGATGCCGATGTCGCCGCCCGCCGTGGCCGTCACGGGCGCGCCGTAGTGCCGCAGCTGCCAGATCGCCAGCGCCGCCAGCACCAGCAGCGCCACATCCGCACCCGCCCGCTGGACCAGCCCCCTGCCACCTGACCGTCCGCGCGCCGCCTGCTCGTCGACATAGGTTCGGCGGACGCCGCCCAGCGCCGGCAGGGCCAGCAGGACGGCGGAGGCCAGGGCCACGGCCACCGACACGGCGAACGTGCCGGGGACCGCCTCGGGCGCCGGCCGTACACCCGACGCCCTGATCCAGGGGATCGCGTTGACCAGGTGGAGCAGCGGCGGGCCGAGCAGCGGCGCAGCGATCGCGCACGGAAAGGCCACCACCAGCGCCTCGCCGCCGCCGAGCAGCGCGAGCCTGCCCGCGCCGGCACCCCTGGCGCGCAGCAGCGCCACCTCCATCCTGCGGTGGTCGGCCAGCAGGCGGGCGGTCAGCATGAGCGCGTAGGCGGCCAGCAGGAGCAGCTGCAGGACGGGGATCAGCATGGTCGAGCGGGCGACCAGCGATGCGGTGCCGAGCTGGGTCAGCATCTCGGGCAGCCGCGTGGTGGCCCTGCACTCGGGGCACCCGCTGTCCCTGAGCCGGTCCTGGAGCGGCACGAGGCCCTGGGCGAACGGGCGCAGCCGTTCGGGGGAGAGGCGGGTCAGGTCGGGCAGGGCCGTCCAGGTGGCGCTGACGTTCGTGGCGAACCGGGCGAGGAAGGTCTGCTCGGTGACCATCAGCGGGCCGAAGGTGGTGAAGTCGCCCACTTGGACGCCCGCGCTCAGCAGTTCCTCACCGGCCCAGCGATCGCCGAAGGTGTCGTCCAGCTGGAAGACGCCGGTGATCCGCACCTTGACGCGCTGCCTGGCGTCGATGCGGCTCTCGGTGGTGAACTCCTGGCCGGCCTTCAGCCCCGCCGCAGTGGCGGCGGACAGGGAGACGGCCGCCTCGACCCGCGTGGAGTCGGCTGCCGGCCATGCGCCGTCGACGAGCCTGGCGTGCCGGTCGAGGCCCTCGTAGCTGCTGAAGCGATACAGCTCGGGCTTGGCCTGCCGTTCCTGACCTGGGACGACGTAGGAGTCGGAGCGCATGCTCGCGGTGAGCGCGACGGGAGCGCCCGTGTAGACCTGGGCGGTGACGGTTCGGATCGCGCGCTCGACCCCGGGGAGGGAGGCGGCGGTGACGGGGGTGGTGATGGTGGCCGCGGTCGTCCTGATCGACGCGTTCTCGATCGTACGGCGCACCCCCGCGTCGGCGATCGAGGAGGCGTACATCGTCAGCGCGACGAGGGTCGTTGTGGCGAGGAGAACGGAGCCGAAGGCGGCCAGCAGGAGCAGTGGCTCGCTGGCGGCTCGCCTGAGTACCAGCGGAACGCGCGCCCGCATGTCGCCTCCGCTCTTTACTCGCTCCCGTTCTGTGAACCCTTGAGGACGATGCGGGGCGTCGGCAAGTCGATCTTCTCAACGGTGACACAGCCGATACGCTGGAGTGATGTCGAAACTGTGACACGTTCGCGACGAGGTCCGGATATTTCTGGTGTTGGCGCAGTGGTCAGCGCGTGGAGCGATCGGATCCGGATCTCATGCGCGGTTTCGGGAAGGTGCCGTCGCACACGAAAACGCCGCACTCCGAGATCGCGGAGTGCGGCGTCGCTGGTGCGTCTGCGACTACTTGGCAGCCTGCAGAGCGGCGGTGCGCTGAGCGATCGCCGACTTGCGGTTGGCGGCCTGGTTCTTGTGGATGACGCCCTTGCTGGCAGCCTTGTCGAGCTGGCGAGCGGCGGCGCGCTGCAGCGCCACGGCCTCGTCGACGTTGCCCTGCTCAGCGGCCTCGCGGAACTTGCGGATCGCCGTCTTCAGGGAAGACTTGACAGCCTTGTTGCGCAGACGAGCCTTCTCGTTCTGCTTGTTGCGCTTGATCTGGGACTTGATGTTCGCCACGAAGAAGCCTCGGTGAAGGTCAGGAATCGGATGGGGCGCGCGGGCTCGATGAGAGGGCGCGCCACACGCAGTTGTACAGGTTACCAATAATCCAGGTCGCCGCTCAAATCAACGACCTGCACCTCGCCAGCATACGTGGTGTCCTGCGGGCCCGACCTCCAGAACTCCCATCCGCGGGCCCGCTAGACCTCGCGTTCGGAGACCTCGCGTTCCGGGAGACCTTGCGGGTCCGAGTGTTCGGTGGGGGTTATGGGTGGTTCGGGGGGATGGCCCAGTGGTCGGTGTATTCCTTCCAGTCCTCCTCCGTCGCCGCGAAGTCCACGTACAGCGCCAGCCCGAACCCCTCCCGCCTGCCGTACGACGAAAGGGCGAGCCGAGCCCCCTCGCCCGCCCCCGCGACGCTCTCCGACCCGTCGAGGAACGGCACGCCGTGGTCGTGGTAGGCGGGCGCCCCGATGAGGATCGACGTCGTGGCGGGGGTGAGGTCGAGCGCGAGCTCCGCCTGCCGGACGACATACCCGCCGTACAGGGACTGCGCGGGCATGAACGAGTCGTAGGTCATGATCGCGACCTGGTCGGTGCGGCGGGCGACCTCCTGGTAGAAGCCGTGCGACCAGTACTTGTCGTGCCCGAGTGTCGCGCGGGCGGCCAGGCGCATGAGGGGGTACGGCTCGAGCTGCGGCGTCGACACCGAGAGGAGCTTGGTCAGCGGCCGGGTGCGGTCGAGCAGGTCGAGAAAGTCGGTGTCCCCGTCGCCGATCGGCTCGAAGTTGTAGTGGATGCCGTCGAACCCGAGGTCCATGATGTGCTTCGCCCCGGCGAGCACCCGGGCGCGGGCGGCGGGGTCGTCGAGGTCGAGGCCGTTCTTGACGGACTGTCCGAGCCAGGCCGAGACCCGCACGTCAGGCAGATGTTGCCGCCACCATTTCAGGAAATTTCCGGCGTTGGGATGCTTGGCGGGGTCGAGGGTGCCGTCCCATTCGAAGGGGCCGGAATGGACGAAGACGTCCCTGATGCCGGTGGTGCGCAGCCGTACCGCAAGGGCCTCCACATCGCGCTCGGTGCGGCGGCCGTCGACCCACGCGTGCCCGAGCCACAGCGCATCGTTACCCGTGCTCTTCGCCCAGGCCTCTGGCGCCCCGGTAAACTGAAGGCGGAGCGCCACTGCCACGAAGGCGGTGAGCGCGACCAGGACGGCCAAGGCCAGCGCCAGGACGCGCAGACCGCGGCGGATGACGGTTCGGGCAATCACCCGGGCATGTCACCATGAAAGACGCTTGACCTCAACCCTTGTCGAAACGGACTTCGGTGCGCAATCAGCCTGGCCAGACCGACCCCGCGTTGATCCGCAACTTCTGCATCATCGCGCACATCGACCACGGCAAGTCGACGCTTGCCGACCGGATGCTGCAGATCACCGGCGTGGTCGACGAGCGCTCCATGCGCGCGCAGTACCTCGACAGGATGGACATCGAGCGCGAACGCGGCATCACGATCAAGTCGCAGGCCGTGCGACTGCCGTGGAACGGCCACGTCCTCAACATGATCGACACGCCGGGCCACGTCGACTTCACCTACGAGGTCTCGCGGTCGCTGCAGGCGTGTGAGGGCGCGATCCTCCTGGTCGACGCCGCGCAGGGCATCGAGGCGCAGACGCTGGCCAACCTCTACCTGGCCATGAACAACGACCTGCACATCATCCCGGTGCTCAACAAGATCGACCTGCCCGCCGCGCAGCCGGAGAAGTTCGCCGAGGAGCTGGCGGGGCTCATCGGGTGCGACCCCTCCGACGTGCTCAGGGTGTCCGGCAAGACCGGCGTGGGCGTGGCCGAGCTGCTCGACCATGTGGTGGCGACCGTGCCCGCGCCCGTGGGCCGGGCCGAGGCGCCGGCGCGGGCGCTGATCTTCGACTCCGTGTACGACACGTACCGCGGCGTCGTCACCTACGTCAGGGTCGTCGACGGCCACCTCGGCAAGCGCGAGCGCATCCTCATGATGTCGACCAGCGCCCACCACGAGACGCTGGAGATCGGCGTCATCTCACCCGAGCCGACCATCGCCGACAAGGGCCTCGGCGTGGGCGAGGTGGGCTACCTGATCACCGGCGTGAAGGACGTGCGCCAGTCGCGGGTCGGTGACACCATCACCTCCGCGGTCAAGCCCGCCGGTGAGATGCTGGCCGGCTACGACCACCCCAAGCCGATGGTCTTCTCCGGGCTCTACCCGATCGACGGAGACGAGTACCCCGAGCTCCGCGAGGCTCTCGACAAGCTGCAGCTCAACGACGCCGCGCTGGTCTACGAGCCGGAGACCTCCGCCGCGCTGGGCTTCGGGTTCCGCGTCGGCTTCCTCGGCCTGCTCCACATGGAGATCGTCCGCGAGCGTCTGGAGCGCGAGTTCGGCCTGTCGCTGATCTCCACCGCGCCGAACGTGGTCTACCGCGTCGTCATGGAGGACGGCAAGGAGCTCACGGTCACCAACCCGTCGGAGTTCCCGACCGGCGGCAAGATCGCGCAGGTCTTCGAGCCGGTCACCAAGTCGACGATCCTGGCCCCGTCCGAGTTCATCGGCGCGATCATGGAGATCTGCCAGGGGCGGCGCGGCCAGTTGCTCGGCATGGACTACCTGTCGGAGGACCGCGTCGAGATCCGCTACACACTGCCGATGGGCGAGATCATCTTCGACTTCTTCGACCAGCTCAAGTCGCGCACCCGCGGCTACGCCTCGCTCGACTACGAGCCCGCGGGCGAGCAGGAGGCCGACCTGGTCAAGGTCGACATCCTGCTGCAGGGTGAGCCCGTCGACGCCTTCAGTGCGATCGTGCACAAGGACAAGGCGTACGGCTACGGCGTCGACATGGCCAAGAAGCTGCGCGAGCTGATCCCCAGGCAGCAGTTCGAGGTGCCGATCCAGGCGGCCATCGGCGCGCGCGTCATCGCCCGAGAGAACATCAGGGCGATCAGGAAGGACGTCCTCGCCAAGTGCTACGGCGGCGACATCTCGCGTAAGCGCAAGCTGCTGGAGAAGCAGAAGGAAGGCAAGAAGCGCATGAAGATGGTGGGCAGGGTCGAGGTGCCCCAGGAGGCCTTCGTCGCCGCGCTGTCCACCGAGTCCAGCGTGGACAAGGCCAAGAAGTAGCCACAAGCGAAAGGCCCGGTGCTCGACGCCCGGCCCTTTCCAGACGGCGGTCTGGACGTCATGGTGGCCTTCTGAATTTGTCGGTGCGGTGCCGTAGCTTCTCCACTGATCGAACACGTGTCCGACAATGGAGGTGGCATGGACGGCGACAACGCCGAGTCCGAGCGGTTCGTCAAGGCCGCCATGCTGGGCGTGGCGGTGGCCGAGGAGACCCGGCGGCTGCTGCGGCTGCACTTCACGCCGAGCGAGGTGGGCACCGACGGGAGGGTGCACGTGGAGGTGCCTTACCCCGACTCGGCGGTGGTGGAGGCGGTGCTCGATGTGGCGGCGGAGTGTTTCGGGGAGAAAGGGGCCTCGGTCGAGGAGATGCGGCGGGCCGCGCTTGACAGCTTGTTACAACTGGCCGAGTTCGACGAGGAGTCGCTGCTGAACCGGCCAGCCTGCTGACGCTCGGTCAGGGGACCAGTCCGTGCCGGAAGGCGTGGGCGACGGCTTGCGCGCGGGTGGTGACCTGGATCTTGGCGAACAGGTTGTTGATGTGAGTCTTTTATGCGGGTTTGCGGGCGATGTCCCGCGATGATCTCGGCGGCGGAGACAGGCACGCGCGCCTCCGTGCGCGTCGGCCGGCGGTCACCGTCGTTGGTGGTCCAGGTCGACGGCGGAGGTGACGGCAGGCCCGGCACGAGGACGCAGGCCCGGCGCCAGGACGCGGGGACGGCGCGAACCCCTTGCGCCGTCCCCGCGAGTCATGGTCCCCGCCTGCCGCTCAGCATGCTCGCGGCAGGCGGGGAAGGTCAGCGGAGGATCTGGTAGAGAGCCGAGGTGAGCGAGGCCCTGGCGTCGTCCTGGTCGATGGACCACATCATCGAACCGCCCAGCCCCTTCAGCCTGATGTAGGTCGCCTTCTGCGCCAGCACCGCCGGATCGTCGTACGACCAGAACTCGTTCCCGTCGTACAGCCACACCGTGCCGGTCCGCAGGTCGCGGAAGCGCTTGCCAGGCTTGCCCACCAGGTCCTTGTAGTCCTCGGTGCCGGCCGCCCACTTGCCGGGCGCGGGCCCTGTCGCGGGCTTGTACAGGCCGTCGCCGCCGGCGGTGACCCCGGTCCAGCCCTGGCCGTAGGCGGGGACGCCGACCACGATCTTCCTGGCGGGAGCGCCGCGCGACAGGTAGTCGCGGACGGTCTGGTCGACGCTGTAGCGCACCGGGTTCGGGTCGCGGCGGTCGGTGAGGAGGTTGCCGTTGTGCCCGGTCTGCGCCTCCCATGAGCCGCGCAGGTCGTACCCCTGGACGGTGGCGAAGTCGAGCAGCTTGAACACCTTGCGCACCTCGAACCCGGCGTCGATCTTCGTCGCCGCGGCAGGGAGGAAGGCGGTGAGCTCGGCGGAGCGGGAGTGCGCGTTCATCCGCGACCTGAGCTCGGCCAGGAAGAGCGTGAAGTTCCGCTTGTCCTCCGGCCTGATCACGTTGCCCGGCGAGCCCTCGGAGCCCGGCCACTCCCAGTCGAGGTCGAGGCCGTCGAACACGCCCGCGCCGGCGCCCGCCTCGAGTCCAGGCAGGTTGCCCTTGAGCCACATGTCGACGCAGGAGGTGGCGAGCTTGGCGCGCGCTTCGGGGGTGAGGACGGCGTCGGAGAAGGAGCGGGAGCCCGTCCAGCCGCCGAGGGAGAGCAGGACACGCAGCCCGGGGTGCTTGGCCTTGAGCTTGCGCAGCTGGTTGAGGTTGCCGTTGAGCGCCTGGCCTGGGGCGTCGGCGACGCCGTCCACGCTCTGCTCGGCGGGCACGGGGCGCTGCCAGTCGGCCCACGGGTCGGCGGAGACGCAGGTGCCGTCGGCGCCCACGAAGCCGAAGGCGTAGTTGACGTGGGTCAGCTTGGCGGCCGCGCCGCTGGCGTCCATGTCCTTGACGTGGAAGTTCCTGCCGTAGACGCCCCATTGGATGAAGTAGGCGACTCGCTTGAACCCGCCGTGGGCCTCGGCGGGCAGCGCCACTGCCGTCAGACCCAGGACTAAGCAGGACAGGACGATGAGGGCTCTCTTCACGGGCGTCTCCAGTGGCGCACTTATAGGAAACTTTCCTTAAAGTTGACCCGGATCGTAGGCCCGCCCGATCGGCTCGTCAATGGGGGGGACAAGGTGGTCCGCGACGCACGGCAGACTGGAAGCGTGCCATCCACCCTTCCCGACGGCGATCCCGCGCCCGCGTCGGGCGAACTGCCCGCGAGCGCGCTGAACGGCCTGGGCGAGCGCCCCTTCGGCTTCTACGTTCACGTGCCCTTCTGCGTGACCCGCTGCGGCTACTGCGACTTCAACACCTACACCGCCGCCGAGCTGGGCCCTGGCGCCTCCCACCGCGACTACGCCGACACCGCCATCGAGGAGGTACGGCTGGCCCGCCGCGTCCTCGGCGACGCAGGGCTGCCCGTCGAGACCGTGTTCTTCGGCGGGGGCACGCCCACGCTGCTCCCCGCGACCGACCTGGCCAGGATCCTGCGCGCGATCGACGAGGAGTTCGGCCTGGCCGAGGGTGCCGAGGTGACGACCGAGGCCAACCCCGAGTCGGTCGACCCCGCCTACCTGGAGAAGCTGCGCGAGGGCGACTTCAATCGCGTCAGCTTCGGAATGCAGAGCGCCAGGGAACACGTGCTGAAGGTCCTCGACAGGCACCACACCCCCGGGAGGGCGGCGCAGGCCGTACAGGAAGCGAAGAAGGCCGGGTTCGACCACGTCAACCTGGACCTGATCTACAGCACCCCCGGAGAGAGCGACGACGACTGGCGGGCGTCGCTGCGGGCGGCGATCGAGGCCGAGCCCGACCACGTCTCCGCCTACTCGCTGATCGTCGAGGACGGCACCAGGCTGGCGGCCAGGATCAGGCGCGGCGAGCTGCCGATGCCCGACGACGACGTGGCGGCCGACCGCTACCTCATCGCCGATGAGATGCTGTCGCAGGCGGGCTTCGAGTGGTACGAGGTGTCGAACTGGGCCACCTCCGACGCGGGCAGGTGCCGGCACAACCTGCTCTACTGGACCGGCGGCGACTGGTGGGCGGTCGGGCCGGGGGCACACAGCCACGTCGGCGGCACCCGCTGGTGGAATGTCAAGCATCCGGCCGCCTACGCGCAGCGCCTGGCGGCGGGCGCCTCGCCCGCGCACGCACGCGAGGTGCTCGCCGCCGACGACCGCGAGGTGGAGCGGCTGATGCTGGAGCTGAGGCTGGTCTCCGGCTATCCGCTGGCCGACGTGGCGGGCGACGCGCGCACCGTCGTGGCCAGGGCGCTGGGTGACGGGCTGCTGGAGACCGAGCCGTTCAAGGCGGGGCGCATGGTCCTCACCCTGCGCGGGCGGTTGCTGGCCGACGCTCTGATCCGTGACCTGACCATTTGACGCGCTCCCCGCGGTGTTCGGCCTCGCCGTCGCCGCGGAACGTGGAGAGTGGGGCGCGAGCTGGTTCGCCGCCGGCAAGGGACCCGCGTGGCCCGGACGAGGGCGAGCGCGAGGTGATCAGAGCCGGGTCCCGTTACCGCGTGGCGGCGCGCTCGGCGAACACGCCCGGCTCCGCCAGCGGCAACTGCGGGTTCAGGGCCGTCAGCTGACGAAGTTGATGTTGACGGGGTAGCGGTGGTTCTCGCCCCTGTTCGCCGCCATGGCCGCGATGATCTCGAAGGCGAGCGCCGCGATCCACAGCACGAACATCAGCACGAAGCCGATCAGCACGAACGCCAGCACGGTGCAGACGATGTAGCCGATGAACACCGTGATCTGGAAGTTGAGCGCCTGCGCGGACTGGTCGCGGACGTAGGGGGACTCGTCACGCTTGACCAAGTACAGGATCAGCGGGCCGACGAAGCCGGTGAGGATGCCGAGCAGGTGGGCCAGCATCGCCATGTTGGTGTCGTCGCTGCCCGGCCTGGGGCCGTACTGGCCTGGCGTGTACGGCGGGCGCTGGTAGCCGGGAGGACCGTAGCCAGGCTGCGGACCGTAACCCTGCGGGGGCGGGTAGCCCTGCGGAGGCGGGTAGCCCTGAGGAGGTCCATAGCCCTGAGGAGGGCCGTAACCTCCTGAGGAGGGTGGGCCATAACCGCCGGACGGCTGGCCGTAACCCCCTGAGGGCTGGTTGTGGCCCCCAGAGGGCGGCTGGCCCCCGGGCGGCGGGCCGTAGCCCGGTGGTTGCTGCGGGCCCGAGCCCGGCAGGTCGGAACGCTCGACGCGCCTGGTGGCGTCACCATCGGGCGGTTGCGGGAAGTTCTCGCTCATCCTGTCTCCGTCACGAAGTCGATCAGCTCTTCGACCCTGCCGAGCAGCGAAGGCTCGAGGTCGGCATATGTGGACACCGCACCGAGGATCCTGCGCCACGCGTCGGCGGGTTCGAGCCCCCAGCCCAGCGCGGCGATCACGCCCTCCTTCCACGGCAGCCCGCGCGGCACCTGCGGCCACGCGGGAATGCGCAGCACGGAGGGCTTGACCGCCTGCCAGATGTCGACGAAGGGGTGCCCGACGACCAGCACGTGCGGCGAGGTCACCTGAGCGGCGATACGGCTCTCCTTCGAGCCGGGAACCAGATGGTCGACCAGCACGCCGAGCTTGCGCTCAGGCCCTGGACCGAACTCGGACACGATCGAGGGCAGGTCGTCCACGCCCTCCAGGTACTCCACCACTACGCCCTCGACGCGCAGGTCGTGGCCCCAGATCTTCTCCACGAGCGCCGCGTCGTGCACGCCCTCGACGTAGATGCGGCTCTCCCTGGCCACCCGCGCGCGCAGGCCCTCGACGGCGACCGAACCCGAGGCGCTGCGACGCGGACCCGTGGCGGCGGGAGCGGCCGGCCGTACCAGTGTCACGGGCCTGCCGTCCAGCAGGAAGGCGGCGGGCGCCAGCGGGAACAGGCGCCGCTTGCCGAAGCGGTCCTCGAGCGTGACGGCCTCCTTGTCGCAGGCCACCACCGCGCCGCAGAACCCGCTGTCGGCGTCCTCGACGACCAGGTCGCGTTCGGCCGGCACGGTCGGGATCTTCCCCTTACCCGGGCGCCGCCAGTTTCCCGCAAGCACGTCACGCTCGTACATGGGGGGACCGTAGCAAATCGCCGTTCCTGCGCGCGTTGCTCCTGCGCACGAGGATCGCGATCGTCATGATGATCGCGAACAGGATGCCCGCGCCCGGCACGGCCAGCAGCACGACGACGCTGCCGGCGATCTCGGCTGTCGCCGCGGTGACCTGGCGGCCGACGCCGAACAGCGCGTGGGCGTCCTCCTCGATGTCGCAGTAGACCTCGTACTCGCCCTTCTCCGGCACGTCGATCAGCTGGATGAGCTTCCACTCGTTGACGGTCTGCCTGCCGTTCGGCTCTGCCAGGTCGCCGCCGTGGATCTCGCACGAGTAGTGGACGGGCCGCCGGCTCGACAGGAAGAGCCCCGGCTGGTCGGCCGGGTCGATCGGCACCGTGACCGGTTCGCCGGGGGCGAAGGGCCTGGCGGGAACCAGCTCCTGCAGGGTGGAACGCATGCCCGAGGCGAACCCGACGACACCGCTGACCGCCGTCAGTAACGCCAGCACCCAGACCACCGCGATCCACCAGGCACGCGGCCTGATCTGCCTCGGGTCAGGAGGTGGAGCGTAGGCGCCGTACCTCGGGTCCTGCCGGTACGGCGGTCGAACGTCGGTCATGCCCACTATTGTCGACCTGCGGCTTGCAGTCGGCTTGACTCGGTGTGTTATCGCACCTTGTGGGTGAGAGCCGTACACTTGGCACTCGGGAACACAGAGTGCTAGACCTGTCGTTTCCTTCACAGGCAGGGAGGTGAGCACGTGCTCGATGATCGGAAGCTTGCGGTGCTCCGCGCCATTGTCGAGGACTACGTGTCCACCAACGAACCGGTGGGCTCCAAGGCGCTGGCCGAGCGCCACAATCTCAACGTCTCTCCGGCCACGGTCAGGAACGACATGGCCGCGCTGGAGGAGCAGGGCTACATCGCCCAGCCCCACACCAGCGCGGGACGGGTGCCGACGGACAAGGGCTACCGGCTCTTCGTCGACAAGCTCTCGCAGATCAAACCGCTGTCGAGCGCTGAGCGCAGGGCGATCGAGACGTTCCTCGCCGGTGCGGTCGACCTCGACGACGTGGTCACCCGCACGGTCAGATTGCTGGCGCAGCTGACCAGGCAGGTCGCGGTGGTGCAGTACCCGGCGCTCTCGCAGTCGACGGTCCGTCACCTGGAGCTGGTGCCGCTGACCGACAGGCGGGTGATGTTCGTGCTGATCACGAACACCGGCAGGGTCGAGCAGCGGGTCATCGAGCTGCCGGAGACGATCGAGGAGTCGAGGATCGCGCATCTGCGCGCGGTGCTCAACGCCTGCCTCGACGGCTGCGGGCTCAACCAGGTGCCCGACCAGATCTCCGACCTTCCTGAACGGCTGCCCGTCGAGGACCGGCCGGCCGCGGCGACGATCCTGTCGGTGCTGCTGGAGACCCTCGTCGAGCGGCACGACGAGAAGATCGTCTTCGCCGGCGCGGCCAATCTGGCGGGCGCCGACTTCACCACGGGCCTGCGCGACGTGCTCGAGGCGCTGGAGGAGCAGGTCGTGCTGATGCGCCTGCTCGGCGAGACCTCCGACATGCCGACCACGCTCACCGTCAGGATCGGCTCGGAAAACCCCTACACAGGACTGCGTGGCACCTCCCTCGTCGCCACAGGGTACGGTTCGGGGGCCCGCCTCGGCGTGCTCGGTCCCACCCGGATGGACTACCCCGTGACGATGGGCGCTGTGCGCGCGGTGGCACGCTACGTCAGCCAGATCCTGGCTGCTTCATAAGAGGTCGATAAGTGGCAAACGACTACTACGGCACCCTCGGGGTCCGCCGTGACGCCAGTCAGGACGAGATCAAGAAGGCATATCGTCGCCTGGCTCGCGAGCTGCACCCCGACGTGAACCCCGATCCTGCGACGCAGGAGCGCTTCAAGGAGATCACGCAGGCCTACGAGGTCCTGTCCGATCCCAACAAGCGGCAGATGTACGACCTGGGTGCCGACCCCTTCGCGGGGGCGGGCGCGGGCGCCGGAGCCGGCGGATTCGGCGCGGGCTTCCCCTTCAGCGACATCATGGACGCCTTCTTCGGCTCGGCCGGCGGGGCTCGAGGCCCCCGCTCGCGCGCCAGGAGGGGGCGCAACGCCACGATCAGGGTCGAGCTCGACCTGCGTGAGTCGGCGTTCGGCACCACCAGGGAGCTCAACGTCGACACCGCGGTGCTGTGCGAGGTGTGCTCGGGTTCGGGCGCCGCTCCTGGCACGCATCCCGACACCTGTGACATGTGCCAGGGGCGCGGTGAGATCTCCCAGGTCACCAGGTCCTTCCTGGGCCAGGTCATGACCTCGAGGCCGTGCCCGCAGTGCGGCGGGTTCGGCTCGATCATCAGGCACCCCTGCCAGGAGTGCTCGGGCGACGGCAGGGTCCGCACCCGCCGTACGATCAAGGTCCGCATCCCCGCGGGCGTCGAGGACGGCACCCACATCCAGCTCGCCGGCGAGGGCGAGGTCGGCCCCGGCGGCGGCCCTCCTGGAGACCTGTTCCTGGAGATCGTCGAGAAGCCGCACGAGATCTTCGAGCGGCGCGGCGACGACCTCCACTGCACGGTCCAGATCCCGATGACCGCGGCGGCCCTCGGCACGTCGCTGACCGTCCAGACGCTCGACGGCGCGGAGGAGATCGACGTCCGGCCGGGCACACAGTCCGGGCAGGTCATCACGATGTACGGCAGGGGCGTCCAGCGTCTCAACGAGACCGGCCGCGGCGACCTGCTGATCCACGTCAACGTGGAGACGCCCACCCGCCTCGACCAGTCGCAGGAGGACCTGCTGCGCGAGCTGTCCAAGCTGCGCGGCGAGGAGCGCCCGCCGGGCAAGTTCGCCCCCGGCCAGCAAGGGTTCTTCTCCAGGCTGAGAGATGCCTTCAACGGCCGTTAGATCATCTTCTGCTACGGCAGGCCGGCTCGGCCCCACCGCGGTCACGTGGCCGGGGCCCGTCCATCACGCTGCGCCAGCGGGACTCCGGCCGGCCGCCGTCACGTCGCCCGCCTAGGGGGAGGCTGCTGTGACCGTGCCCGTGTTCCTCGCCGACGCCTCGGACTTCGGCCGTGCGGAGTTCGTCCTCGGCGGCGCCGAGGGGCGACACGCCGCGGCCGTGCGGCGCATCCGTCAAGGAGAGCGGGTCGACCTGACCGACGGGGCCGGGTCGGTCGCCGAGTGTGTGGCCGTTGAGGTGCTCAAGGACTCGTTGCGGGTGCAGGTGCTGCGCCGCTTCGAGGTGCCCGCGCCCTCGCCGCGCCTCGTCGTGGTGCAGGGGCTGCCCAAGGGCGACAGGGGCGAGCTGGCCGTCGAGATGATGACCGAGGCGGGCGTGGACGTGATCGTCCCGTGGTCGGCCTCGCGCAGCGTCACGCAGTGGAAGGGCGACAGGGCGGCCAAGTCCCTGGCGAAGTGGCAGGCGACGGCCAGGGAGGCGGGCAAGCAGGCCCGCAGGTTCCACGCCGCCACGGTCACACCCCAGCACTCGACGGCGCAGGTGGCCGAGCTGCTCGCGGACGCGGCGCTGGCGCTGGTGCTGCACGAGGAGGCCGAGGAGGGGCTGGCGACGGTCGAGCTGCCCGCGACGGGCGACATCGTCCTCGTGGTGGGGCCCGAGGGCGGGATCGCGCGGGACGAGCTCGACAGGTTCACGGCGGCGAAGGCCGTACCCACGTTGCTGGGGCCGACGGTGCTGCGGACCTCGACGGCCGGGGTCGCGGCGGCCGCGGTCGTGCAGGCGCGCACGGGACGCTGGTAGCCCTAGGGGCTGGACAGCGGACTGGCGATCTCGCTCGGCGTGGGCGCGGGGTCCTCAGGCGGGCACTGGTCGACGCCGCAGTCGGGATTGTCGGGGTTCTCCACCGTCTCCGACGGGGTGGCCGACGGTGAGGGCGACGGGGTGCCGTCGGCGCACTCCTGCGGCGGCTGCGAGCTGCCCTTCGCGCACGGGGTCGGGGTGGGCGTCGGCGTCGGTGCCTTCTTGCTCGGCGCGTGCGTCTCCGACGTCTCGGTGGGCGGCACGCTGGTCACGGGAGGCGGCGGCACGGCGGGCTGGCTCCGCTTCGTCGGCGGCAGCTTGGAAGGCGGGCGGGTGGTCGAGGAGATGTCAGGCGGCAGTTCGGTGATGTTGTCGACGGGGACCGCGGGGACGATCACCATGTTGCGGAGGTCGGGGACGACCATCACGATCGTCCCTGCCACGAGGACCGCGCCCGCCGCCGCGGCGCCCGCCCGCAACCAGAAGAGTCCCCGTAGCCCGCGCCTTTCGATGCGGGCGCGGATGATCTCCAAACCCTCGGGAGACGGCACGACCGCGTCCGCCTCCGCGCGCAGCACCCGGCGCAGGATCTCGCCGTGCTCGTCGGGCGGCAGGGTCATGACATCTTCTCCAGAACGGAACGCAGGGCGGCCATGCCACGAGCCGTGTGGCTCTTGACGGCACCCTTGCTGATGCCCATGGCATGGGCGATCTCGGCCTCGGACAGGTCACCGTAATAACGAAGAACGAGCGCCTCTCTCTGTCGCGCAGGCAGGGCCCGCAGCGCCTCGATGACCGCCGAGCGCTCAAGCTCGCCGATCGCGCCGTTCTCGGCGCTCGGGGCGTCGGGCAGACCCTTGGGAGCATACTTTTCGACGACCGCGCGGTGACGCAGCACGGAACGGGACCGGTTGACGACAGACTGACGTAGGTAGGCGAGTGCTTTGTCGGGGTCGCGAAGCCTGCGCCAGGCGCCATGGATGGCGACAAACGCGTCCTGCACGACTTCCTCCGCGGTTGCTATGTCGCGTACCAGCAACACAGCGAGACGCACCAATGACCGAAAGTGTGCACTGTAGAGCGCAGTCACGGCCATGTCGGCATCCCACCCGACCGGCACCGCCCCTAACGACCTGTCGGCCAGAAGGGTTTCGGTGGTCACATCAGTGGGACGCTCAGCCTTCCCGGAGGGTTTACGCTCCTGCGGTTCCTTAGGGGGCATGACCCAGTCGTGTCCTCGCCAGGTGGTCTCGCCCGACCCTGAATCGTCTTAGTTTCCGGTGGATTGTCGCACAGACACCCTAACCGCGGGGATCTTTGTACGCACGGTATGACGGATTACCGATTGGCAACAGCGGGTCACCTCCTTTCTCTTGAGTGACGATAGGGTTCCGGCGTGACCGACTGTCTCTTCTGCAAGATCGTGGCCAAGGAGATTCCTGCCGAGATCGTTTACGAGACCGACAGGACGCTGGCCTTTCGCGACATCAATCCGCAGGCGCCCACGCACGTCCTGGTGATCCCGAAGGCTCACCACGCCAACGCGGCCGCGCTGGCCGAGGCCGACGACGGCCTGGCCGACGACGTGCTCAAGGCCACCCATGCCGTGGCCGTGCAGGAGGGCGTGGCCGAAAGCGGCTACCGCGTGGTCTTCAATACGGGAGCCGGCGCGGGCCAGACCGTTTTCCATGTGCACGCGCACGTTCTCGGCGGTCGTGGGCTCAACTGGCCGCCCGGCTGATATTGACGCGAACCAGGTGGGGGTGCCCGGCTACCATGAAGTGAGAACACCCGACCGAGACCGGGAGGCATCAGGCCGGCAGGCCTGCCCATGTCCGAACTAAACGAATCCCGCAGAACGGCACCACCCTCGCGCACTCAGGCAAAGGTGCTGATTCCGGACGAATACCCGATGGTCAGCCTCCTTGGCTCTCGCGACGAGTTGCTGCGCGTCATCGAGGGCGCTTTCCGCGCCGACATCCACGTCCGTGGCAACGAGATCACCGTCACCGGCAGCCCCGACGAGAGCGGCGCGGTCGTGCGCCTGTTCGAGGAGTTGGTGGAGGTGCTGCGCAGCGGCGGCGACCTGACCGCCGACGCCGTCGAGCGCAGCATCGCCATGCTGAAGATGACCTCCGAACGCCCCGCTGAGGTGTTGTCGCTCGACATCCTCTCCTCGCGCGGGCGCACCATCCGGCCCAAGACCGTCAACCAGAAGCGCTACGTCGACGCGATCGACAAGTACACGGTCGTGTTCGGCATCGGCCCCGCCGGCACCGGCAAGACCTATCTCGCCATGGCGAAGGCCGTACGCGCGCTTCAGGAGAAGAAGGTCAACCGGATCATCCTGACCAGGCCCGCCGTGGAGGCGGGGGAGCGGCTCGGCTTCCTGCCGGGCACGCTCTACGAGAAGATCGACCCCTACCTGCGCCCGCTGTACGACGCGCTGCACGACATGCTCGACCCCGAGTCCATCCCCAAGCTGATGGCCGCGGGGACGATCGAGGTCGCGCCGCTGGCGTACATGCGCGGTCGCACGCTCAACGACGCCTTCATCATCCTCGACGAGGCACAGAACTCCTCGGCCGAGCAGATGAAGATGTTCCTGACGCGTCTGGGCTTCAACTCCAAGATCGTCGTGACCGGTGACGTCACCCAGGTCGACCTGCCCAGCGGCACGGTCAGCGGCCTGCGCGTGGTGCAGGAGATCCTCGACGGCATCCCCGACATCCACTTCGCGCGGCTGACCAGCTCCGACGTGGTGCGTCACAAGCTGGTCAGCGACATCGTCGACGCCTACGGGCGCTACGACGCGCTCCAGGAGCCGAAGCAGATCCACCAGCAGCGGCGGGGGAAGCGGCCATGAGCGACTTCGGGGGCTTCACTCGCGTGATCGAGGTGATCGCATGAGTATCGAGGTCAACAACGAGTCCGGGGTCGAGGTCGACGAACAGGGGTTCGCCGCCCTCGCCGGGCACGTGCTGCAGGAGATGGGCATCAACCCCCTGGCCGAGCTGTCGATCCTGGTGGTCGAGGAGGGGCCCATGGCAGACCTGCACGAGAAGTGGATGGGCGAGCCAGGCCCCACCGACGTGCTGTCCTTCCCGATGGACGAGCTGCGCCCCGGCGGTGGCGCGCGGGGCGACGGCGACGGCGCCACCGACCCCGCGCTCCTCGGCGACGTCGTGCTGTGCCCGCAGGTGGCGGCCAAACAAGCCGCCACCGCGGGTCACAGCACGCAGGACGAGCTCGACCTGCTGCTCACCCACGGCATCCTGCACCTGCTCGGCTACGACCACGCCGAGCCGGAGGAGCACAAGGAGATGTTCGGCCTGCAGGCCAAGCTCCTGGAGTCGTGGCGGGAGGTGCGCACCCAGCGGTGAACGCGTGGCTGCCCTCGGCCGTCGTTCTCGTGGTGATCGGCGGTTTGATCGCCAGTGCGGAAACGGCCCTGTCCCGCATTTCCCGGGTGCGTGCGGAGGAGTTCGTGCGTGAAGGACGCAGAGGGGCGGCGCGGCTGCAGGCCGTCGTCGCCGACCCGCCCCGCTACCTCAACCTGCTCCTCCTTCTGAGGCTGAGCTGCGAGCTGGTCGCCACGGTGATCGCCACGCTGCTGTTCATCGACCTGCTCGGCGACCGGGGTTCGGCCTACGCCGCCGCGGCCGCCGTCATGATCGTGGTCAGCTACGTCATCGTCGGCGTCTCGCCGCGCACGCTCGGCCGCCAGCACGCCGAACCCATCGCGCTGGCCAGCGCCCCCATCGTGTACGGCCTGACCAGGATCTTCGGGCCGCTGCCCAAGCTGCTGATCCTGCTGGGCAACGCGCTGACGCCCGGCAAGGGGTTCCGCGACGGGCCCTTCACCTCCGAGGCCGAGCTGCGCGACCTGGTCGACCTGGCCGAGGAGCGCAGGGTGATCGAGCCCGACGAGCGCGAGATGATCCACTCGGTGTTCGAGCTCGGCGACACCCTGGTGCGCGAGGTCATGGTGCCCCGTACCGACATGGTCTTCATCGAACGGGGCAAGACGCTCAACCAGGCGCTCTCGCTGGCGTTGCGCAGCGGCTTCTCCCGCGTGCCCGTGGTCGGTGAGAACGAGGACGACGTCATCGGCATCGCCTACCTCAAGGACATCGCGCGGCGGGTGCAGGAGTCGTCCGACGACGCCGGCGCGAAGGTCGAGTCGATCATGCGGCCGGCCACGTACGTGCCCGAGAGCAAGCCGATCGACCAGCTGCTGCGGGAGATGCAGGCGCGCCAGATCCACCTGGCGATCGTCATCGACGAGTACGGCGGCACGGCGGGCCTGGTCACCATCGAGGACATCCTCGAGGAGATCGTCGGCGAGATCACCGACGAGTACGACCAGGAGGCACCCCGCGTCGAGACCCAGCCCGACGGGGCGATGCGGGTGACGGCCAGGATGCCGGTCGACGAGCTGGCCGAGCTGTTCGGTACCGAGATCGACGTCGACGACGTGGAGACGGTGGGCGGGCTGCTCGCGCACGCGCTGGGGCGGGTGCCGATCGCCGGGTCGGAGGCGGTGGTGGCGGGGCTGCGGCTGACCGCCGAGAGCCTGGCGGGGCGGCGCAACCGGATCGGCACGGTGGTCGTCCGGCGCGTCACGCCGCCCGAGGACGAGGCCGTCGTCGCGGCCGCCGAGCAGGACTGACCCCGGTCATCGCAAGACGGCGCAGACGTCACCAAAGCCGCAAGTGTTCTACAAGCATCTTGCAAGGACCCCCGTCCACGATGTTTCTCGACACCCTGTGCGGTGGGTGTCACAAGGGGGTCTCCGAAGTGCCGGAAGGGGTTCGCGGCGCGGAGGGGCTCCGGGGGGAAACGCGACGCCCGGCCTGCTAACCGCGGCCAGGCGTTGCATTTCGTGCAGGGTGCTCTCGCCCGGGTTGAACCGGGTGAGAGCACCCTCGCTTGTTTGCCGCCTGCTGAAATGGTTTGCGGTAACACGCACTGAATTGGCGACTCCGGTGGATTGCCGTATTCGTCGACGGGGCAGAAATGCCGTCGGCTGAGCGATCATCGGGGGAGATCATGAAGCTGATCATCAGAGTGGCGCTCGCCGCCATGGCCTGCGGGCTGCTGGCGACGAGCCTGGTCGGCTGCGGCGAGCGGCGCCCTTACGCGGAGTCGGCGGCCACCGAGGAGAGCGCCAGGCTGCGGCGGCTCCTGCGCGAGCAGCCCGCCCTGCCCGACGGCTTCTCCGTCAAGACGCGCGAGGCGTGGCACGCGCCGTTCCCCAAGATGGGCCCCAGCTGCATGGCCGCCTTCCAGACGGCGAGCGGACGCCCGCCGGTGCGGTCGCTGGAGGCGCACGCGGCGGCCAGCTACCAGGGTGACGTGCTCGGCGAGGTGGCCGCGGTCGGGGTGGCCGTCTACGGGTCGGCGCAGGCCGGATGGCACCTGGGCGAGCTCGGCAGGGCCATGGACCGCTGCCCCAGGATGGTGGCGGCTCAGCCGGGGAAGGCCACGCGGCTGAGGTCGTCGCCGCTCGTGGTTCCCGACCTGGACGGCGACGTGGTCAGCAGGCAGCTGCGCGGGCGGCTGAACGGCTACCCCTACGCGCTCGACGTGGTGTTCGTCCGCGAAGGCGACAAGCTCCTCTCTGTGGTGCACACGGGCCTGGGCACGGTCGACGTCCACCGGACGGCGGAGCTCGCCAAGACGTTCGTCGAGCTGGCTCGCTAACCTTGGCTCGTGACTCTCGATGCCGAAGACTCCAAGATCATCACGCTGGCGCGCGCGACCAGGGCGCGCAACGGCGCGCGGGAGGGCGCGGCGGTGCGCGACGAGACGGGCCGCACCTACTCCGCGACCAACGTCGCCCTCGCCTCGCTGACGCTGTCGGCCGTGCAGGTGGCCGTGGCCATGGCAGTCTCCAGCGGCGCGCAGTCGCTCGAGGCGGCGGCGCTGGTCACCGAGGGCGAGGGCGCGAGCGAGATCGACGAGGCGGTGGTCCGCGAGCTGGGCGCCAAGGCGCTGTACGTGGCGGGGCCCGACGGCACGCTCAGGAGCTGACATGGCCATGTCGCCGTTCCTCGCCGACCTACGCAAGCTGGTCGGCAACAGCCTGCTGATGCTCCCTGCCGCCACCGGCTGCGTCTTCGACGACGAAGGACGGCTGCTGGTGGCCCGCCACACCGGCGAGAAGAGCATGTGGGCGCCGCCGGGCGGCGGCATCGACCCCGACGAGCGCCCCGAGCACACGGTGGTGCGCGAGCTGCGCGAGGAGCTCGCCGTCGACATCGAGGTGCGCGGCCTGATCGGCGTCTTCGGCGGGCCCGAGTTCCGCACCACCTATCCCAACGGTCACCAGGTGTCCTACGTCAACGCCGTCTACGGCTGTGCGCTCGTCGGCGGCACGATCACGCCCGACGGTGAGGAGATCATCGAGGCCCGCTTCGCCACCGAGGCCGAGCTCGAGGGCCTGTCGATGCCCGCCTGGTCGCCGCGGGTCCTGCCGCAGGCTTTCGCCTGGTGGCGAGAGCGCTGGTCGGCATAGGCGAGAATTCTTAGGTGACCAGTAACCATCGCGCCGGATTCGCCTGCTTCGTCGGCCGCCCCAACGTCGGCAAGTCCACGCTGATGAACGCCCTGGTCGGCACCAAGGTGGCGATCACCTCCTCCAAGCCGCAGACCACCAGGCGCGTCATCAGGGGCATCGTCCACCGCCCCGAGGCGCAGCTGATCATCGTCGACACCCCCGGCCTGCACCGCCCGCGCACGCTGCTCGGCGAGCGGCTCGACAGTCTGGTGCTGTCCACGCTCACCGAGGTCGACGTCATCGGATTCTGCGTGCCCGCCAACGAGCCGATCGGCAAGGGCGACCGCTTCATCGCCGACAAGCTCGCCGCGGTCAAGCGCACGCCGGTCGTGGCCGTGGTCACCAAGTGCGATCTCGCGTCCAGGGAGCAGATCGCCGAGCAGCTGCTGGCGGTGTCGCAGCTGGCCGAGTTCGCGCACGTCGTGCCCGTGTCGGCCGACAACGGCGACAACCTCGACGCGCTGGGCACCGTGCTGATCTCGGAGCTGCCGGAGTCGCCGCCGCTGTACGAGGGCGGGCAGCTCACCGACGAGCCCGAGCAGGTGCTGGTGGGCGAGCTGATCAGGGAGGCGGCGCTCGAAGGCGTGCGCGACGAGCTGCCCCACTCGATCGCCGTCGTGGTCGACGAGATGCTGCCGCGGGAGGGGCGCGACGACCTGCTCGACATCTACGCGCACATGTTCGTCGAGCGTCCATCGCAGAAGGCGATCGTCATCGGGCACAAGGGCGAGCGACTGCGCGAGGTCGGCACCAGGGCCCGCAAGCAGATCGAGGCGCTGCTCGGCACGCGCGTCTACCTCGACCTGCGCATCAGCGTCGCCAAGGACTGGCAGCGCGACCCGAAGCAACTGCGCAGACTGGGCTTCTACGACTGAGGCCGCGCGGGGGCTGTCCGGCCGAGGCCATCCGTGCGCTGCGGGGCTGTCCGGCCGAGGCCATCCGTGTGTGTGGGGGCTTGTCCGATCGAGGGCATCCTGTACGGCACGCCGGGCTCGGCGCCTCCGTCCGCGTGGGGTGCCGTCCGTCGAAGGCGCGCGCCCAGCAGGACTCCGGTCCCCGCCGTCACGGCGCCCGTCGTTGGCCTGGACAGGCCGGCGTGAGGCGCGCGGACGGGTCAATGCGGGGCGCACGGGCGGCGCAGCCCGGGGTGCGCGTGCGGGTCAGCCCGGGGGCGTGAGCGGGTCAGCGCGGGGTGTGCGGGCGGGTCAGGGCGAGCAGTGCCAGGGCGGTGACGGCGAGCGCGGCGGCCAGGGCGGCGAACCAGCCGAGCCGTAGTCCCGGCTCGATCGACAGCACGCCGAGGTCCACCGACACGCGGTCGGCGATGCCGCGCGGGTCGGCCACGTACATCACCAGCAGCACGGCCGCGGCCACGCCGGGCAGCGCGGCGAGCGCGGTCATCAGCCGGCCGCGCAGCAGGCCCGCGACCCCGAGGGCGGCGGCGGCCAGGCCCGCGACGAGCGTGTAGACCCCGAACGGGTCGTCGACGCCGCGCACGTCCTGGCTGACACCCGCCCCCAGCACCTCCAGCCTGGCGTCGATGCCCGCCCACGGGAACAGCGCTGACAGGGCGAGGAGCAGGCCCGCGAGGACCACGGCGACGGCGACGCCGCGCCTGCTGGGGCGTGCGAGAGTGTCGGCCACGCCCTCACGATACGCCGCAAGGGCGTGGGAGACTGATCATGTGAGCGTCCTGGCGAACATCCTGGTGGCGGCCGTCGCGCTGCTTCACGTCTACATCCTGGTTCTGGAGATGTTCCTGTGGACGACGCCGCGGGCGCGGAAGGCCTTCGGTATGACCAGGGAGTTCGCCGAGCAGACGAAGGCCCTGGCGGCTAACCAGGGCCTCTACAACGGCTTCCTCGCGGCGGGGCTGATCTGGAGCCTGGTGGCTGCCGACCCCGTGGGCTTCCAGGCGAAGGTGTTCTTCCTGAGCTGCGTGGCGGTGGCCGGCCTGTACGGCGCGGCCACCGCGAGCAGGAAGATCCTCTTCGTTCAGACCGTTCCGGCGGTCGTGACGCTTGCTGTCGTGCTGATCGGGCGCTGAGCCCGCCTGCGCTCCAGCAGTCCCGAGATCACGGCCAGCGCGAGCGCCGAGCCCGCCATGAGCGCGCCCACCCAGTTGGGGGCGGTGATGCCGAACCCGCCGGAGATGACCAGCCCGCCCAGCCACGCGGCCAGCGCGTTGCCCAGGTTGAAGGCGCCGACGTTGACGGCGGAGGCGAGCGTCGGCGCGCCAGAGGCGAGGTCGAGCACCCGCTTCTGCAGCGGCGGCACGGTCGCGAAGCCCAGCAGGCCGATCAGCACGACGGCGACGGCCGCGGCGATCTGCGAGTAGGCGGCGAAGGTGAACAGCGCGAGCACCACGGCGACCGCCGCGAGCGAGACGTGGAGCAGCGGCATCAGCGCCCGGTCGGCCAGGCGCCCGCCGACCAGGTTGCCGATCACCATGCCGACGCCGAGCAGCACCAGGATCCAGGTGACGCCGGACTCGGCGAAGCCCGCGGCCTCGGTCATCATTGGCGCGATGTAGGTGATCGCGGCGAAGACGCCGCCGAAGCCGAGCACGGTCATGGCCATGGCCAGCAGCACCTGCACGTCGCGGAAGGCGGCCAGCTCCCGGCGGATGAGACCTCGCTCCCCATGGACGAGCTTGTTGGCGGCGGAGGGCGCCTCGTCGGCGGGGATGAGCAGGGCGACGCCGATCACCGCGAGGACGCCGAGCGCGGCGACGGCGGCGAAGGTGAGGCGCCAGCTGGTCTGCTGGCCGAGCAGGGTGCCGAGCGGCACGCCGACGACGTTGGCCAGTGTGAGCCCGGTGAACATCAGCGCGATCGCGCTGGCCCGCTTCTGCGGGGCGACGAGGTTGGCGGCCACCACTGAGCCGATGCCGAAGAAGGCGCCGTGGGCCAGGGAGGTGACGATCCGTCCCGCCAGCATGAGGCCGAAGGCGGGCGCGACCGCCGAGAGCAGGTTGCCCGCGACGAAGATGCCCATGAGGGCCATGAGCATGGTCTTGCGCGAGACGCGGGTGCCCAGGATCGTCATGAGCGGAGCCCCGATGAGGACACCCACGGCGTATCCCGAGGCCAGGTATCCGGCGGTGGGGATGGAGACGCCGTATTCCGCGGCGACCTGGGGCAGCAGCCCCATGATGACGAACTCGGTCGTCCCGATCCCGAAGGCGCCGATGGCGAGGGCCAGGAGTGCGATGGGCATGACAGATCCCCCGACTAGAAGAATGGAACGCGCCCACAATAGTTGCAGACGCCGGATAATGCAAGCGCCTTATATTGCACACGGGAGGTATCCTGGAGTCATGCGGAACCTTCTGGCGCAGAGCTGGTGCACGCTGTCGGCGCTGCACGACAGGATCGACGCGCACATCGAGCGCGCGCTGCAGGCCGCCCATGGTCTGAGCGTGCGCGAGTTCTCGGCGCTGCTGCTGCTCAGCGGGCAGCACCCGGGCGAGGGCGGGCACCTGATGATGAACCAGCTCGCCGACGCCGTCGGGCTCAGCCAGAGCGCCACCACCCGGCTGGTGACCAGGCTGGAGGACCGCGGGCTGCTGTCGCGCTACCTGTGCGCGACCGACCGGCGGGGCATCTACACCGACGTGACGCCCGCGGGGCACGAGCTGCTGGCCAAGGCACAGCCGACCAACGACGCGGCGCTGGCCGAGGCGCTGGACGAGGCGGAGCGCCAGCCGGAGCTGGCGCCGCTGGTGGCCGCCGTGCGCGCCCTCGACTCCAGCTGGCCCCAGGTGCCCACCTCCGCGTGAATCGCGGTACGGCGGCCCGCTTACCAGGCGACCAGGACGTCGGTACGGCGGGCCGGTCTCCAGATGACCGAGATCTCGGTTCGGTGTGATCGGTCTCCAGGCGACCGAGGCCTCGGCTCGGCCTGGCCGGTCTCCAGGTGACCGGCCCTCAACGTGGTGCGGCCGTCACCAGGTGGCCTGGGCCTCGCCCCACTCCAGGCGGCGGCGCAGCTCGACGGCGTCGGCGGCCAGCGCGGAGACCAGGGTGCCCGGCCCGGCCAGCGGGAGGACAGCCACGCCCTCCCCGACGACGGCGTTCCCGCGCGGCGGACCGACACCTTCACGGTGCCCGGGCGGGACTTCCCCACGAGTCAAGAGCAGGGCTTCCCCACGAGCCGGGGGCAGGGCTTCCTCGGAAGGCGGGGCTTCTCCGCGAGCCGGGGGTGGGGCTTTCCCGGAAGGCGGGGCTTCTGCGCCGGCCGGGGGCGGGGCGGAGGGCGGGAGTGGGGGAGCGGCGAGGAACAGGGTGCCGACGCAGCGGGCCGATCCGTAGACGGCGGGGGAGGAGTCGAACGCGGGATCTCCGACGGCGAACTCCTGGCGTAGCAGCGGCCGCCCCTCCACCGTGGCGTCGAACCTGGCGTGACAGCGGCCAGGCGCCTCGCCGTACCGGCCGAAGACGATCTCCTCGCGCCAGCGCACGCGCGCGCCCTCGGCCAGCGAGAGCAGTACTACCATCCGGTGCGAGCAACCGGCGGCCAGGACGGTCGGTTCGGGCGCGAAGGACAGTGTGGCGCCCTCGCCGACCCTCGCCGTGATCACCGAAAGCGACTCGCCCCGGCCCGGCAGCACCAGCGTGCCGGCGATCGAGCCGACCTCCAGGCGGGTGTGGGGGGCGACGTCGAGCTCCAGCTCGAAGCGGTCGCCGCCGAGCGGGCCCGCCGCCGTGGAGACCAGGTGTACGGTGTGCGGCCCGGTCTGGCGCAGCGTGAGCGGCGGGGCCGAGCGCAGCACGGGCAGGATGGTCTGCCCACCGGCCCGGGCGGTCGCCACGACGGCGCGGGCGTGCATGGCCCGCCGGCCGGGCAAGGCGGCGACCATCATCCGACGGGGGCGTGATCGTGCGCCCACTCGTGGACCTGCTCGGCCACCCACGCGGCGACCTCGGCCGCGCCGCCGTCCTGCCTGATGGAGGTGAAGACCACGGGTCTGCCCTCCCGTACGGCGGCCGCGTCGCGCTCCATCACGCCCAGGTCGGCGCCCACGAGGGGAGCGAGGTCGGTCTTGTTGACCACGAGCAGGTCGGCGGCGGTCACTCCAGGACCGCCCTTGCGCGGCACCTTGTCCCCGCCGGAGACGTCCAGGACGAAGATCTGCCTGTCGGCCAGCCCCCTGCTGAACGTCGCCGTCAGGTTGTCGCCTCCGCTCTCCACGATCACCAGGTCGAGCGGCCCGAACCGTTCCTCCAGCGTCTCCACCGCGTCGAGGTTCGCGGCGATGTCGTCGCGGATCGCGGTGTGCGGGCAGCATCCCGTCTCGACGGCGAGGATACGTTCGGGGTCGAGCACGCCCGCCCTGCGCAGGAATTCGGCGTCCTCGGTGGTGTAGATGTCGTTGGTCACCACGCCGAGGCGCAGCCCCGGTCCGAGCGTGCGGCACAGCGCCGCCACCAGTGCGGTCTTCCCGCTGCCCACCGGCCCGCCGATGCCCAGGCGCAGGGCGCGGCCGTGGCCGTCGGGTGCGTGATGGTGGTCCTCGTGGTCGGCGCCCATGCGGGTCCTCTCTGTCGCGGTGTCATGAGACGAACAGACGTTGGCCGGCCTGCGCGTGCCGCTCGGCGAGCAGGTCGAGCGCGGGAGCGGACGGCGCGGGGAGCGGGTCGGCGCGCGCCGCCCTTTCGGCGACGGACTCCAGGTCCGGCGCCAGGCCGGCGAGCAGGCGATGCACCTCGACCGGGTCGAGGCCGAGCAGCCGCACCGCCGCTGTGGCCGGCCCGGACACCGCGTGGTAGGCCGCCGCCGTGGCGGCGTCCTCGGGTGGCACGCCCGCCGCGTGCGCCGCCGCGCCGAGGGCGACGGGATGGTGCGGGTGCGGTACGGCCAGCGCCAGCGCCTCCAGCGGCTGCGACGGCCAGATCCGTCTGGCCACCCGGAGCAGGAGCCTGCCCTGGTGCCTGGCCGCGTCCCGCTGGGCAGGCGAGGCGGTGACCGCGTCGGCCTCGGCATCGAGCTCGGCCCAGCTCAACGGGTCACCTGGCACGCCCGCCGTGCCGTCCGCGGGGCCGGCGCCCGCTGTTCCGTCCGCGGGGCCGGCGCCCGCCGTACGGCATGCGGCGGCGGTCAGGGCCGCTGCGACCAGGCCCGTCGTGCGCAGGCGGCCCACGAGGAAGGCGCGCAGGGACGCCACGTCGTGCACGGCCCCCGTCCTGACGGCCTGTTCCGTGCCTCCGGAGTGCGCGTGACCACCGGCGGGCAGCCGCGAGTCGGCCAGGAGCAGGAGGGCGGCGGCGTTCATCAGAACAGGAAGTAGCGCTGCGCCATGGGCAACTCCACGGCCGGCGCGGGCTCGATCAGCTCTCCGTCGACCCGCACCTCGAAGGTGTCGGGCGACACCTCGATCCTGGGCAGCGCGTCGTTGAGCGGCATGGCGTCCTTGCCGCGCCGCCGTACGTCGGCGACGGGGACCAGGCGGCGGCCCACATTCAGCCGGTCGGCCAGGCGGGCCTCCAGTGCGAGAGGGGAGACGAAGTGCACGGAGGTGGCGGCGGCCGTCACGGGGGCGGCGCCGAACATCGGCCTGGGCATGACCGGCTGTGGCGTGGGGATGGAGGCGTTGGCGTCGCCCATCTGCGCCCACGCGACGACGCCGCCCTTGAGCACGAGCGTCGGCTTCACCCCGAAGAAGGCGGGGTCCCACAGCACGAGGTCGGCGAGCTTGCCCACCTCGACCGAGCCGACCTCCGCCTCCAGCCCGTGCGCGATGGCGGGGCAGATCGTGTACTTGGCGACGTAGCGGCGGGCGCGAAGGTTGTCGTCCATGCCGCCGCGGCGCCCCTTCATGACGTGCGCGGTCTGCCAGGTACGGATGATCGTCTCGCCGACGCGGCCCATCGCCTGGGAGTCCGAGCCGATCATCGAGATCGCGCCCATGTCGTGCAGGACGTCCTCGGCGGCCATGGTGGACGGCCTGATCCGCGACTCGGCGAAGGCGAGGTCCTCGGGGATCGACGGGCTCAGGTGGTGGCAGACCATGAGCATGTCGAGGTGCTCGTCGAGCGTGTTGACGGTGTGCGGCCTGGTCGGGTTCGTGGAGGAGGGCAGGACGTTGCGATGGGCGGCCACGCGGATGATGTCGGGCGCGTGCCCGCCGCCCGCGCCCTCGGTGTGGTAGGCGTGGATCATCCGGTCGCCGATGGCCTTCAGCGTCGACTCGACGAACCCGGCCTCGTTGAGCGTGTCGGTGTGGATCGTCACCTGCACGCCCGTCGCGTCGGCGACCGTCAGGCAGGCGTCGATCGCGGCCGGCGTGGTGCCCCAGTCCTCGTGCAGCTTGAAGCCGGACGCGCCGGCGCGCAGCTGTTCGAGCAGGCCCTCCGAGCTGACCGTGTTGCCCTTGCCGAGCAGCGCGATGTTGATCGGGAAGGAGTCGAGCGACTCCAGCAGGTGGCGCAGGTACCAGGCGCCGGTGACCGTGGTGGCCTTGCTGCCCTCGACGGGGCCCGTGCCGCCGCCGACGATGGTGGTGACGCCCGAGCCGATCGCCTCGGTGAGGATCTGCGGGCAGATCAGGTGGACGTGGGAGTCGACGGCACCGGCGGTGAGGATCTTGCCGTTGCCGGCGAGGATCTCCGTCGAGGGGCCGATGACGATGTCGACGCCGTCCATGGTGTCGGGGTTGCCCGCCTTGCCGATGGCGGCGATCCGGCCGTCCCTGACCGAGACGTCGGCCTTGATCACGCCCCAGTGGTCGAGGATGACGGCGCCGGTGATGACCAGGTCGGCGGCGCCCTCCGCGCGGGTGGCGCGGGACTGGCCCATCGACTCGCGGATCACCTTGCCGCCGCCGAACACCGCCTCGTCCCCGGCGCCCGCGGGGCCCAGGGAGCGGTCCTCGGTGACCTCGATGAACAGGTCGGTGTCGGCGAGCCTGATCCTGTCGCCCGTGGTAGGGCCGTACAGCGCCGCGTAGCGGGCGCGGGAGAGCTCAGGCATCGAGCGGCCCCGCCCACTCGGGACGCAGCCCTGCCACGATCCGCCGCCCCGCCAGCGGGACCAGCGTCACGTCGCGTTCGACACCCGGCTCGAACCTGATCGCGGTGCCGGAGGGAACGTCGAGCCGCATGCCCCATGCCGCCTTCCTGTCGAAGTCCAGGCCGGGGTTCGCGGCGGAGAAGTGGTAGTGCGAGCCGACCTGGATCGGGCGGTCGGCGGTGTTGACCACGCGCACGGTCAGCCGGTCCCTGCCGGGGTTCAGCGGGACGCCGCCCGCCGGGTGCTCGTACTCGCCGGGGATCACGGGATCGGCCTGTGCACGGTGACGAGCTTGGTGCCGTCCGGGAAGGTGGCCTCGACCTGCACCGAGTCGAGCATCTCCGGCACGCCGTCCATGACGTCGGAGCGGGCCAGCACCTGCCGGCCCGCCTGCATCAGATCGGCGACGGTGCGTCCGTCTCTTGCCCCTTCCATCAGGAACGACGCGATGAGCGCCGTGGCCTCGGGGTGGTTGAGCCGCAGGCCTCTGGCCCGCCGGTCGCGCGCGACCCCGGCGGCGACATGGATGAGCAGGCGTTCCTGCTCGTGTGGGGTAAGCCGCATGGCCGGACATTAGAAACGCGCGGTTTCCTGAGCGTTGCGCGACCGTGTCGGGCAGGTTTCCGGCTACTCGAGTGTGAAAACCGTCACCACCGCCGCGTGGTCGGAGGTCCAGGCGTTGTCCTTGTGGCCGGGGATCGGCGCGGGAGTGCCCTCGACGACCGCGGCCGAGCTCCGGACGCGCAGGCCGCCCTTGTAGTGGATGAAGTCGATGCGGTCCTGCGGCTCAGGCTCGCCCTTGTGGGAGTCGTGCCCGTAGCCGCCGGTGAACGTGGTGTAGATCGGCGACCAGGTGGTGCCGGGCTCGGCCACGGGGTCGGGGTGGGCGACGCGGAAGGAGTCCTGCAGCCCGGCCCGCTCGGGGACGACGGAGGTGGGCCACGCCACCGAGTCGTAGCCGCACTTCTTCGCGGCGGGCGTCCAGTCGAGGTGGGACGGGGCGTTGAAGTCACCCATGAGCAGGACGGGGGTGCGCCTGGACGCGGCCAGGTCGCCCTGCATCGCCTTGATGACGCCCTCGATCTGCGCGGTACGGCCGGACTCGGCCTCCCTGGCCATGAGCCTGTCGACCGGGTACTTGCCGAAGCACGCGTCGTAGGGGCCGTAGGGGGTGTAGCCGAGGTGGACGTTCCACAGCGCCACCTCGCCGCCCCGCCGGTCGTCGACCCTGACCTTCACGTTGGAGGCGGGCAGTCCCGACTCCGACGGCAGCGGGCCGCGCGAGGTGATCGGGTAGCGGCTGATGACCCCGACGTCGGGGCCGGCCTGGTGGTAGTCCCAGCCGAGCGCCTCGCCCAGGTCCCTGGCCGAGCCGCCCTCGCTCTCCTGCACGCCCACCACGTCGATGTCGTGGTCGAGCAGGAACTTCAGCTGCTTCTCCCTGCCGCCGCGCACCTGGGTGCCGCCGTGCCACAGGTTCCAGCTGAGCGCTTTCAGCTCGGGCACGAGTGGCGCGCCAGGCGGCCTGACCTGCACGCTGACCTGGGTGGTTGCGGTCTCGCCCGCGGCGTTGGCGGCCTCGACGGTGGCGGTGACGGTCTTGGCCGAGGCGGAGGCGGGCGGGGCGCCGGTGATGGCGCCGTCCTGGCCGACGTCGAGCCAGCCGGGCCCGCTGACCTTGCGGAAGCCGGTCGCCTCCCCCCTGACCAGGCCGTGGACGGTCGCGCTGTAGGGGCTTCCCGCGCGGGCGTTGCGCAGCGGGATCGACCCGGTGACGAAGTGAAGGGGTTCGCTGCTCACGATCCTCAGCTTGGCGGGATCGGCCAGCCACTGGTAGCCGTCCTTGGCCAGCGCGTAGGCGACGTAGTTGCCCGGCTCGAGACCGTCGGTGTCGAGAGAGGCCGTGCCGCTGCCCTGCGGAACGTAGACCCACTTCAGCGAGGGGCCGACGTACTTCTGGTCGACAGGGCCGTTGCCGGGGTCGGTGTAGAGGCCGATCCAGTTCTTCGGGTCGGGCGCGGGGGTGGAGTAGCGGAGCTGGATGGGGTCGCCCGCCTTCACGGAGGCGGAGACGGGGGTCAGCGTGCCGTCTGGGGCGGCCGCGGTGAGGGAGACGGCGGCCAGGAGGGAGGCCGCGATGGAGAGAGTCCTGCGCATGGAGGAAGCATCCATGACCAGAGTAAAGCCCAGATGTACGCAAATTGACCAGACTCCCTTGCCTCCACCGGGACAAGTGTGCACAGCTTGTCTGAACAAGCCCTGGTAGTTGTGTTCCGGCGCCGCGAACGGGCCGAGCGGAGAGGAGGTCAGCCGTCTGACCGGATACCTTGGGGACATGTCCGTCACCCGCCGCGCCTTTCTCGCCATGGCGGCGGGGCTGGCCGGGGGCTGTGCGGCCGGCACCGACGAGACGGCCAGGCTGCGCTTCGCCACCGGACCCGTCGGCGGCCCCTACGAGGTGCTGGGCGACCGGCTCGCCACCGAGCTGCGCCGGCGTGGCTTCGGCGTCACGGTGCTGAGGACCGCCGCCAGCATCGAGAACCTCGCGATGCTCGCGGACGGCAGGGCCGACCTGGGCCTGTCGCTGGCCGACAGCGCCGACGAGGCGGTCCGGGTGCGCCACGAACCCGTCTCCGCGCTGGCCAGGATGTACATGAACTACGTCCACCTGGTCGTCCGCAAGGACTCGGGCATCACGCGGATTCAGGACCTGGCGGGCCGGGCGGTCTCGACGGGCGCGGACGGCTCGGGCACCGCGTTCACCGCTGAGCGCGTGCTGGCCAAGGCCGCGCTCAAGGAGCGCGCCCGGACCTCGCGGCTCGGCCTGGACGAGTCGCTCAGGGCGCTGGCCGTCGGCGGCGTCGACGCCTTCTTCTGGTCGGGCGGCGTGCCCACGCCCGCACTGGCCACCAGCGCGCTCCCGATCAGGCTGCTGCCGCTCGACTCGCTGGTCGGGCCGCTGCGCAGGCAGTACGGCCCGCTCTACGAGAGCGCGATCGTCCCGGCGGAGGAGTATGCCCAGCCGGGCCCCGTGCCGACCGTCGGCACCCCCAGCTACCTGGTGTGCAGGACCGGGCTCGCCGACGAGATCGCCTTCTCCGTCACCGAGACCCTCTTCGCCAGCCGCGACAGGCTCGAAGCCCCGGACGCGCCCGGCGGGCGGCTCGACAAGCGCTACGCGATCGGCACGGGCGCCGTCTCCCTGCACGAGGGCGCCGCCCGCTACTACAGGTCCGTGTACGGCTGAGCCGGCCGCAGCTCCACCACCAGCCCCCGCGGCTCGTTCGCCTCCAGCGCCAGCGTGGCCCCGCACGCCCTGGCCAGCTCGGCCGCGATGGCCAGGCCGAGCCCGCTGCCCGGCACGTTCGCGTGCGCGCCGGCCCGCCAGAACCTGCCGAGCGCCTGCGCCCGCTCCTCCTCCGGCAGTCCTGGGCCGTCGTCGGCGATGCGCAGCACGCCGTCCCTCAGTGTGACGGTGACGGAGCCCCCCGGCGGGACGAACTTCTGCGCGTTGTCCAGCGCGATGTCGGCCACCCTGGCGGCCGCCTCGGGCACCGCGGCGTCGTCCTGCCCCAGATCGACGTCGAGTCTGAGGTCCTTGGCCGTGTAGACCTCCCGCCAGCCCGCCAGCCGCGGGCCCAGCGGGGTGACCGCGTCGAGCCGCAGGGACACCGCGCCCGCCTCGACCCTGGCCAGCGCGAGCAGGTCCTCCACGAGGCCCGCCAGCCGGTCCACCTCGGTCAGCGCCTCCTCGAACTCCATCGAGCCCTCGTCCTTGAGGTGCGGCTCCAGGTTCTCCAGCCGCAGCGACAGCACGGTGAGCGGGGTGCGCAGCTCGTGCGAGGCGTCGGCGACGAAGGCCCGCTGGCGGTCGAGCGTCGTGGAGACCGCGTCGGCCATCGCGTTGAACCGCTCCTCGAGCCGCCGCAGCTCGGTGGGGCCCACCCCCGGGTGGGCGCGGGCGTCGAGATGACCCTCGGCGATCGCCTGCGTGGTGCGGTCGAGCTCGGTGACGGGCCGCAGGATCCACCTCGCCAGCCCCCTGGCGGCCAGCACCGAGTAGCCGAGCGCCACCAGCGCGCCGAGCGCGAGCCCCGCCCACACCAGCGACACGTCGGCGCGCGCCTGCGTGGTGGGCGCGCGCAGCAGCACCACGCCCGACAGCTGCGCGTCGCGGCCCGCGGGTTCGGCGATGAGCACCTGGTCCGGCCCGAACGGGCTGATCGTCGGCAGGTCCTCTGTCGTCTGACCCGACAGCGCAAGGCGGACCGCGGCCGAGGTGTCGGCGCTCATGCCGCCCGCGTCGACCAGGCTCGTGCCGTCGCGGTTCTTGACCTGTACGGCGGCGCCGTACAGGTCGGCGTAGCGGATGACCTCCGCCGTCAGCGCCGTCCTGTCGCCCTCGCGCGCAGCCTGGTCGGCCAGCTCGGCGAAACGGGTGGCGTCGGCGCGGCGGTCGAGCAGCAGCCGGTTGGTGCGGTGCGAGGCGTAGGCCATCCCCAGAGGGACGGCGAGCGCCGCGATCATCAACACGATCAGCGTGGTGAACGTGACGACCAGGCGGTGTCTCACTGCCCGCCCAGCCGGTAGCCGGTGCCCCGCAGGGTTTCGACCAGGCCGGGCCGACCGGTCTTGGACCGCAGGCCTGCGACGTGGACGTCGAGCGAGCGGGACGCCGACAGCAGCGGGTCGCCCCACACCTCGTCGAGGATCTCCTCGCGGCTGCGCACCACGCCGGGCTGTCTGGCCAGCAGCGCGAGCACGTCGAACTCTCGCCTGGTCAGGGTCACCGGCTCGCCGCCCACGCTCACCTGGCGGGTCTCCAGGTCGATCCGCACATCGCCGACCGTGACCACGTCGTCCCTGGCCCGCATGGGGCGGGTGCCGCGGCGCACGACGGCCTCCATGCGGGCCATGAGCTCGGCCGTACGGAACGGCTTGACCAGGTAGTCGTCGGCGCCGGAGCGCAGGCCGCGCAGGATCTCGCGCTCGTCCGTGCGGGCGGTGACCACGATGATCGGCACTGCGGAGACCCGGCGGACGCGGCGCAGCGCCTCCAGCCCGTCCATGTCGGGCAGGCCGAGGTCGAGCAGGACGAAGTCGACGCCCCCCGCCAGGCGGAGGGCGTCGACCGCGAGCCCCGCGCGCACGATCTGGTGACCGTGCCTCGACAGGGCCGTGGTCAGGGCGGCCGCGAGCCGGTCGTCGTCTTCGACCAGGAGCACTCGCATGTCACTCAGGGTATTAGGCGCGAACGAGCTCCGGTCCCGTCTTCTCACTGGACGACAGGGCCGCGTCGCGGGTCTCGCGCATCGTGAAGTAGACGATGAGGGAGACGGCCGCGCAGCCCGCGACGTACCAGTAGAAGCCGGACTCGATACCGGAGTCCTTGAACCACAGCGCCACGTACGGCGCGGTGCCGCCGAACACCGCGTTGGCGATCGCGTACGGCAGCGCCACACCCAGTGCCCGCACGTTCGTCGGGAACAGCTCGGCCTTCACCACCGCGTTGATCGAGGTGTAGCCGGTGATGATGATCAGGCCGACCAGCGACAGCACCAGCGCGCCGCCGAAGCCGGTGACGCCGGACAGCGCGTACATGAGCGGCACCGTGCCGAGCATGGACCCGAAACCGAAGGTGATCAGCAGGGGGCGGCGGCCGATCCTGTCGGACAGCGCTCCCGCCAGCGGCTGGATGCACATGAAGATGAACAGCGCGGTGAAGCTGACCAGCGTCGCGGTGGACTTCGGCAGCCCCGCGGTGTTGGACAGGTAGGTCGTGAGGTAGGTCGTGTAGGTGTAGTACGCGACCGTGCCGCCCATGGTGAGGGCGATGACCAGGAAGAACTCGCGCTTGTGCGTGAACAGCTGGCGCAGGGTGCCGCGCTCGCGCTGGGCCTCCTTGGTGTCCTCGTCGAAGACCGCGGTCTCCATGAGGCTGCGGCGCAGGTAGAACACCACGGCCGCGGCGAGCGCGCCGATGATGAACGGGATGCGCCAGCCCCACGAGGTCAGCGCCTCCTCCGACATCGTGTTCTGCAGGACGATCTGCAGCCCGAGGCCGACCAGCTGGCCGGCCGTCATGGAGACGTACTGGAAGCTGGAGGCGAAGCCGCGCTTGCCCGCGGGGGTGGCCTCGGTCAGGTAGGTGGCGCTGGCGGCGTACTCGCCGCCGACCGAGATGCCCTGCAGGAGGCGGGCCACCAGCAGCACCACGGCACCGAAGTAGCCGACCGCCTGGTACGTCGGGGCGATGGCGATCAGCAGCGCGCTGGCCGACATCAGCGTCACGGTCATCGTGAGGGCCGCCTTACGGCCCTTCCTGTCGGCGTAGCGGCCGAGCAGCCATCCGCCGACCGGCCGCATGAGGAAGCCGACCGCGAAGATGCCCAGGGTGTTGAGGAGCTGGGCGGTGGCGTTGCCCTTGGGGAAGAACGAGCTCGCGAAGTAGACGGCGAAGCTGCTGTAGACGAACCAGTCGTACCACTCGACCAGGTTGCCGATCGAACCGCCGAGCACCGCCTTCCAAGGGGTGCGCGCGGATGCGTGTGTCGTCAAGGGGGACCTCCTGCGAGAGCCGTTGCAGGTCGTAGGCTCTCTGCGGAAGGTTGCTCCGTCCAGGGGGATGACCGGTTATCTAACGTCCGCTTAACACAACGGAAATCACCCGAATGTAGGATGAATTCTTTTCGACCCGGTCACGAGGTCAGACCTCGCGCTGCCACTGGTTCCACTCGTCGAGCAGCTCGAAACCCATCGCCTCGTTGATCGCCAGCATGTGGGCGTTGGATCTGGCGTTCCACGTGATGACGCGTTCGACGTCCGGCTCCATCTCGCGGAGCCACAGCAGGTTCGCCAGCTTCAGCACCAGCCCGAGCCGGTGGCCCCGGTGCGCGCGCAGCACCACGGTGTCGGCCTGGCGGCCCCAGCCGTCGGGCTCGGCGAGATCGACGTAGATGCGGGTATAGCCCGCGACGGCGCCGTCGGAGACCCGTCTGGCGATCATGGAGTAGGTCTGGTGCATGAACTCGGCGTCCATCGCCTCGCCCGTCCTGATGCGCTCGGCGTCCCACTTCATGCCCTCGACGTCGTCGCTGTGCGGCGCGTCGTTCATGCCCTCCATCATCAGCGCCAGGTCCGCGTGCAGCTCGGGTTCGGCCGGACCCGCCCATCGTTCGAGCCGGTAGCCCGCGGCGCGCGGCTCGGCCTCCGCGAGCATGCGCCGGAGCTCGTCCCAGTCGGCTTCGCGCAGGTCGAACACCCTTCGCGCCTCGCCGAGCGTGGAGGTGAACCCCGTCGCGAGGGCGAACCCGTCGGCGTGATCGCTCGACTGGGCCTCGGCGGTCAGCAGGCGGCGGCCAGCCGTACGGATCCTGTCGGCGGCATGGGCGACCAGCGCCGTGCCGATGCCCCTGCGCCGCCGCTCGGGCACGACCATGGGCGAGAGCATCACCCCGAGGTGGGTGTTGTCGGTCATCGGCAGGCTCAGGCCGAAACCGGCCACGATCCTGCCGTCCTCGACCACCGCCCACGCCTCCGTCCGGTCGCCGGGGGCGCCGCGGGACACCATCCTGGTGAAGCTCCGCAGCGACATGCGAGGCCCTGGGAGATGGGCGTACGCGGCCAGATGTGCCTCGTGGAGCCCGGTCAGCAGGCCGCCGGGCGAGTCGAGGTCGATGCGCTGGATGTCCATGAGGTCAGGCAACCGCACAGGCTGGGGCCGCCGCCAGCGAATTTCGGCCGACGCCCCTTCGGCTGGAAGGCGCCGGCCGGGTGCGCTACTGCTGATAGTTCTCGACCTCGTCGACGGGGCGCGGCGCGGCGTTGTCGGGGTTCTCGCCGATGCCGCGGCGGGCCCTGCGCTGCCGCAGGAGGTCCCAGCACTGGTCGAGCGACACCTCAAGCTCCTTGACCCGGGCGTTCTCCTCGTCGGAGGTCACCTCGCCCGAGGCGAGCCTGCTGCGCAATTCGTGCTCCTCGGTCACGAGGGAGCTGATCCTGCTGAGAATCTCGTTGTCCTGCATGGATCAGACTCTAGCCACCACGTGGTAGAAATCGTCCCATGTCTGGTATTGCGCTGGTCAGAACGCCCGGCCCTCGTCTGGCCGAGGGCATCGTCACGAACATCGAGCGCGAGCCGGTGGACGCGGCGCTGGCCGCGCGCCAGCACGCCCGCTACGTCGAGGCCCTCGGCGCGTACGGCTGGCAGGTCGAGCACGTCGAGCGCGCCGACGACCTGCCCGACGGGGTCTTCGTCGAGGACGCGGTCGTCGTCAGCGCCGGCACCGCCGTGCTGACCAGGCCCGGAGCGCCCGAGCGGCGGCCCGAGGTGGAGACGGTCGCGGCGGCCGTGGGCAAGCTGGACCTGGAGATCAGGCGTATCGAGGGGCCCGGCACGCTGGACGGCGGCGACGTCCTGCAGGTCGGCTCGCGCGTCTACGTCGGCAGGTCGGCCAGGACCAACGACGAGGGCATCGCCCAGCTCGCGGCGCACCTGCCCGAGCGCGAGGTCGTGCCCGTCGAGATGCGCGGCGTGCTCCACCTGAAGTCGGCCGTCACCGCGCTGCCCGACGGGACGCTCATCGGCGACCCTGCGTGTGTCGACCTGCCCGGCCTGCTCGTCCCCGAGGAGGAGGCGGGCTCCCACCTCGTGCTGCTCGGCGGGAACCGGGTGCTGATGGCCGCCTCCGCGCCCGCGACCGCCGCGGTACTCGAACGGCGGGGGCTGGACGTGGTCCAGGTGGACATCTCCGAGTTCGAGAAGCTCGAAGGCTGCGTGACCTGTCTGTCCGTACTCGTGTCTCGCGATGTGAGACCTTGGCACAAGCGTTCCTGAGCGTCTGGTAGCGTGCTTGACATGCTGCATGGACTGCTTCTTAGCTGCCGCGGCGGGGGCCTCTAGTAGGCCGGCTCCCTCGTCGCGGAGCGAGTCATGCGCGTCGGCCGCTTCCTTCCGACCGACGAGGACCGTGAAAATGACCGCTCAGCAGCCCAGCTCCATGCCCGTCCAGCGCTACCAGCCGTTCCAGCCCGTCAGGCTGACCGACCGCACCTGGCCTGATCAGGTCATCACCAAGGCGCCCCGCTGGTGCGCCGTCGACCTGCGTGACGGCAACCAGGCGCTGATCGACCCGATGGACTCCCACCGCAAGCTGAAGATGTTCGCGCTGCTGGTACGGATGGGTTACAAGGAGATCGAGGTAGGTTTCCCCGCCGCCTCGCAGACCGACTTCGACTTCGTCAGGCAGATCATCGACGAGGGCCTGATCCCCGACGACGTGGTCATCCAGGTGCTGACGCAGGCCAGGCCCGAGCTGATCGAGCGGACCTTCGAGGCCATCCAGGGCGCCAAGCAAGCCATCGTCCACCTCTACAACTCCACCTCCACGCTGCAGCGGCGGGTCGTGTTCGGGATGGACAGGGAGGGCATCACCGCGATCGCCGTCGAGGGCGCGAAGCTGGTGCGCAAGCTGGCCGAGGCCTCCGACGTCGACGTCCGCTACCAGTACTCGCCCGAGTCGTTCACCGGCACCGAGCTGGAGTACGCCGTCGAGGTCTGCGACGCGGTCAACGAGGTGTGGCAGCCCACCCCCGAGCGCAAGGTGATCATCAACCTGCCCGCGACGGTCGAGATGGCCACCCCCAACATCTACGCCGACCAGATCGAGTGGATGCACCGCAACTTGGCCCGCCGCGACTCCATCATCCTGTCGCTGCACCCCCACAACGACCGCGGCAGCGCCGTGGCCGCCGCCGAGCTGGGCTACATGGCCGGCGCCGACCGCATCGAGGGCTGCCTGTTCGGCAACGGCGAGCGCACGGGCAACGTCTGCCTGGTGACCCTGGGCATGAACCTGTTCTCGCAGGGCGTCGACCCCGAGATCGACTTCAGTGACATCGACGAGATCCGTCGCGTCACCGAGTACTGCAACCAGCTGCCCGTGCACCCGCGCCACCCATGGGGCGGCGAGCTGGTCTACACCGCCTTCTCCGGCTCCCACCAGGACGCCATCAAGAAGGGCTTCGAGCACCTGGAGGCCGACGCGGCCATCGCGGGGGTGCCCGTCGACTCGTTCACGTGGGCGGTGCCGTACCTGCCGATCGACCCCAAGGACATCGGCCGCAGCTACGAGGCGGTCATCAGGGTCAACAGCCAGTCGGGCAAGGGCGGGGTCGCCTACATCATGAAGGCCGACCACCAGCTCGACCTGCCGCGCAGGCTGCAGATCGAGTTCTCCAAGGTCGTCCAGGCCCGCACCGACGCGGAGGGCGGCGAGATCTCGCCCGCCGCGATGTTCGAGATCTTCACTGACGAGTACCTGCCGAACCCCGCCAACCGCTGGGGCCGTCTGGGCCTCATGGCGCACCGGCACGAGTCGACCGTCGACGAGAAGGACCGCATCAGCGCCGACGTGCGGGTCGACGGGGAGATCCGTGAGGTCTCCGGCACGGGGAACGGGCCCATCTCGGCGTTCATCGACGCGATCTCGTCGCTCGGGGTCGAGGTGCGGGTGCTGGACTACGTCGAGCACGCGATGAGCGCGGGCAGCGACGCCAAGGCGGCGTCCTACCTGGAGTGCGACGTCAACGGTGAGGTGCTGTGGGGCGTGGGCGTCGACGGCAACACCACGACGGCCTCGCTCAAGGCGATCATCTCGGCGGTCAACCGCGCATCGCGCTGACCCGGCCACTTCTGAGGGGTACGGCTCGCCGAGCCGTGCCCCTCCGTCGTCTTCAGCGCAGTCCCGCGTAGTGCGCCATCGAGAGGGCGCCGTGCTCGAAGGTGGCCGCCCTGTCGGTGATCACGTTGTTGTACATCCCGAACAGCTCGAAGTTGACCGCCCCGTAGACCCACGTCCATGCGTGGATTCCCCGCAGGATCCCCTCGTCGGGCACTCCCACGAAGACCGTCTCGCGGAGGGCGGCCGCGTCGCCGTGGAACTGCGCAGGTACCGGAGTGTCGCCGGGCAGCTGGATCGTCCCCGCGGCCTGGGCGTCGGTGAACAGTCTGGCGAACATGATCCCGTCACGCGACGCGGGATCGATGGTGTCGTCCGGCGCCTGGTAGCCGGGCACGGGCGTGCCGTGGATCAACGCGTACTCGTGCGGATGCGCCAGCGCCCACGCCCTGATCGCCCTGCACATCTCCATCCAGCGCCCGATGAAGTCCTCCCGCGCGCACCCCGCGTCGGCGTGTTCGACCGCCTCGCCGACCGCGTTGTAGGCGTCGATGATGAGCGCGGTCAACAGGTCATCCTTCGTCGGGAAATAGCGATAGATGGCCGACGAGACCATCCCCATCTCCCGTGCGACGGCCCGCAGTGACAGGCCCGCCGCGCCCTCGGTGGACAGGTGGCGGCGCGCGATGTCGGTGATCTCCCTGATCAGCTCCGCGCGGACACGTTCTCTGGCGGTACGGCTAGCGGTCATCATGCGAAGCACGCTACCAGAGCGCCGCCAAAAAACGAGAGCACTGCTCTTGACGACAGCCGCTCTCTTGAGAGAGCATTGATCTCGTAAGCGAACGGCACTCACGAAGAGGTTCACATGCTCGCCATCGCCAAGGGCGCCAACCTGGCCCTGATGTTCGTCCTGGAGCTCAGCGTTCTGGTGGCGACCGGCTACTGGGGCTTCACCTTCGGCTCGAACTGGGTCCTGAAGCTGGTGGCGGGGATCGGGGCACCTGTCCTGTTCGGAGTGCTGTGGGGGCTGTTCGCGGCCGGCGGCGGGGCCAACGCCACCTACCCGCTGACGGGGATCGCCAGGGGCCTGTTCGAGGTCGCCTGGTTCGGTGGCGGCGCTCTCGCGCTCTACGCCGCCGGCGCGCTCACCCCGGCGGTGATCTTGGGCGCCGCCTTCGTCGTCAACGCGGTCCTCCGCCTGGCCTGGCACCAGTCCTGACCCTCGGCCCCGCCCGGTCGTCGGCGCCTGCCGCGCCGACGCATCCGGGAAGATCGATTATCGTACGTCTATCGTCTGGAAGCAGGTTGATCATGGGTAAGCACATCGTCGTCGGTGCGGGTCAGGTCGGTCCGCACGTCGTTCGCCGGCTGCTGGCGCAGGGCCACGAGGTCGTGGTCGTCACCCGTTCGGGCAGCGGTCCCGAGGGCGCCACCAAGGTCGCGGCCGACGTGGCCGACGCGGCCAGGCTGGCCGAGATCGCCAAGGGCGCCGACGCGATCTACAACTGCGTCAACCCGCAGTACCATCGCTGGCTCACCGACTGGCCGCCGCTGGCCGCGTCGTTCCTGGCGGCGGCGGAGGCGAGCGGCGCGGTGCTGGTGGCGTCGGGCAACCTCTACGGCTACGGTCCCGTTCGCGGGCCGATGACCGAGGATCTGCCGGCGGCCTCCAGCAACCCGAAGGCTCAGGTCAGGGCCAAGATGTGGGCGGACATGCGGGCCGCGCACGAGGCGGGCAGGATCAGGGCGGCGGAGGTGCGCGGCTCCGACTACTTCGGTCCTGGCAGCACCGACCAGTCCTACCTGGGTGACAGGTTCATCAAGCCGCTCAGGGCGGGGAAGACCATCCCGCTCGTGTGGCCCGCGGACGTGCCGCACAGCTGGACGTACCTGCCGGACGTGGCCGAGGCGCTCGTCGTCGCGGCGGCGGACGAGCGGGCATGGGGCAAGGCGTGGCACGTGCCGACGAGCGAGCCGCTGACGTTCCGGCAGATGGGCGACAGGATGGCGGCGATCCTGGGCATGCCCGCGCCCAAGCTGGGCCGGCTTCCGTGGCCTGTGGTGCGGGCGGTCGGGCTGGTCAGCCCGATGCTCGGCGAGCTGCGGCACGTCCGCTACCAGTTCGTGGAGCCGTTCGAGCTCGACTCGTCGGCCTTCACCGCCACCTTCGGGGTCAAGCCCACCCCGATCGAGGACGCCCTCCGCGCGACGCTCGGCGTGTGACGCCGCCCCTGCCCTTCCTCGTCGCACGAGGAGGTGGGGCGATGGGGCCGGCGCACTACGCTCGGTGCATGAAGATTGCCATGATCGGCCTCGGCGACATCGCGGAGAAGGCCTACCTTCCCGTGCTGTCCGCCCAGCCCGGCCTCGACCTGCACCTGTGCACGCGCAACGAGCGGACGTTGCACCGGCTCGGAGACGCGCACCGCGAGGCCGGGCGGTACACCTCGGTCGAGGAGGTGATCAAGGCGGGCGTCGACGCGGCGTTCGTGCACGCGGCCACCGAGGCGCACCCCGCGATCGTGGAGCCGCTGCTCAGAGCGGGGGTGCACGTCTACGTCGACAAGCCCGTCGCCTACACCCTCGAAGAGACCGACCGGCTGGTACGGCTGGCCGCCGACGAGCACGTCTCCCTCATGGTGGGCTTCAACAGGCGTCACGCCCCCGGCTACGCGGGGATGCTCGACCTGTCGCGGCACCTGGTGCTCATGCAGAAGAATCGCCCCGTCATGCCGGACACGCCGAGGAGGGTGGTCTTCGATGACTTCATCCACGTGGTCGACACGTTGCGCTTCCTCGCGCCGGGCCCGGTGACGGAGACGCGCATCCGCACCAGGATGCGTGAAGGACTGGTCGAGCATCTGGTGCTGGAGCTGGCGGGGGAGGGGTTCATGGCGCACGGCGTCATGAACAGGGTCGGCGCCGCCTCGGAGGAGAGCCTGGAAGTGCTGGGCGAGGGCGTGAAGCGGCGGGTGGTCAACCTGGGCGACGTCGTCGACTACGGCCCCGCGGGGGAGACGCTGCTGCGGCGGCCGGACTGGGTGCCGGTGTCGAGGCAGCGCGGGATCGAGCAGGTGACCATGGCGTTCGTGGACGCGGTGCGGGCGGGCGAGGTGCTCGGCGCGGAGGACGCGCTGGCCACGCACGAGGTGTGCGAGGAGATCGTCGCCGCCTGCGAGCGCGAGGCGGCCCCGGTCTCCTGAAAGCCGGTGGTCAGGACCGGTGGGTGAAGGTTCGGGGGCGCATGGCGCGGTCGGCGGCGGCGAGCAGCTTGCCGAACGGCCGGGAAGTCAGCCGCGTCATCACCGTGAACCCCGCAGGGTCCCGCAACGGGCTGGACGACGACACCACGCCCGCCACCGCCCCGTCGTACAGGGCGGGCCCTCCGCTCGTGCCGGGGGCGGCGTGGCAGTTGTGGGTGACGAGCACCCCTGGCCCGCCGGCGCCACCCTCGGTGGCGTCGCCGACGCAGCGGTACATGTCGGTGCCGGGGTAGGTGCCGCTGATCGGGTAGCCGAGCAGTTCGAGGCGCGACATCGAGTCGCCCTTGCGGGTGAGGTACGGCCTGAGCCCGGGCCCCGTGACCTCCTCCAGTTGCCGGGCGCCGTTGGCCACACCGACCAGGCCGACGTCGTAGGGCAGCTGGGCGGTGGAGTACCGCCTGGCACGCCACCGCTTGGGCACCCATACGCGCACGGCGGGCCAGACGCCGAGCGTCGCCTGCTTCGTGCCGTCGCTGTTGTAGGCGGGCAGGAAGGCGACGCGGTCATAGCGGTGGCCGTTGCCGTACAGGCAGTGGGCGGCCGTCAGCACCAGGCTGTGGCTGCGCGACCTGAGCACCACGGCCCCGCACACGAGGTCCGTGCCGGTGACGGGGTCGTGGCTGACCAGCATCCCCGCCAGCTGGCGCGAGCCCTCGTACGGCCTGGCGACCGGCGCGTAGCCGAGCCGGTCGCCGCCCGTGGTGAGGACCCGGCGAGTCGGCACCGAAAGGGTGGGCGCCGTGGGAGACGCCCAGCCGACCGTGTCCTTCACGTCCATGGCGGGAACCTCTCCCGCCGACAGGAACAGTCCTGCCGCCACCACGAGCCTGAGCACCCGTCCCCCAAGAATTGATCTTGCGAACTCTATCGGGCGCTGTAGCGTTTTGCCAGGTCGCGCAGCGTGGCGTGGGCCGCGCCGTAGACCCTGGGGTGCTTGAGTACCACCTTGGGGACCTTGGCGACCATTGTGTAGTTGGTGTCGCAGACGTTGCCGACGGGCGCTTCGCCCGCCTGGCTGATGAGCTGATAGGCGTCCAGCTCGTCCAGGCCCGTCAGGGAGGCGGACCAGGTGACCAGGTCGTGCTGGCTGATGCGGTAGGCGTCCTCCAGCGGCCTGGCCGAGCCCGTGGACATCAGGTGGTGGTCGTCCTCGAGGCGCGGCCACGGGGTGGCGACGCCCTTGATCAGCTCGACCGCGACGACGGTCCTCATCGCGGCCTCGATCCCGGTCCCGCAGACCTCGCCGTGTCCCTGCCGGGCGTGGCCGTCGCCGATGGAGAACAGGCCGCCCTCGACGTTGACACCCAGGTAGAGCGTGACGCCCGTGCGCAGTTCGGGAGTGTCCATGTTGCCGCCGTGGGCGTCGGGCGTGATGGTCATCCTGACCTCGTTCGCCGCGGGCGCGACGCCGACCGTGCCGTGCATCGGGTCGAGCGGCAGCTCGACGCTGAAGTCGCTGTTGCGCGCCCGGTAGACCGCCACCCCCCTGGCCAGGTCGAGGTCGTAGCGCCAGACGCGCTCCTCCAGCGGAGGCTGGAGCATGGCGGTGGTGTGGGTGCCGGTCAGCGCGCCGAAGTGCGGGAAGGTTGTGGAGACCGCCCAGTCGCGGGCCGGGGTGATGGAGACGAAGTGCAGCGCGAGCGTGTCGCCCGGCTCGGCCCCCTCGACGTGGAACGGGCCCGTCACGGGGTTGAGGTAAGGGAACTCGCACACCTGCGACGGCAGGTCGTCGACCGACACGACCCTGCCGCCGAAACAGTCCTCGGTCGACAGCTCCAAAATCGTGCCGGGCCGTACCTTGCCGACCGCCGCCCTGCCGCCGAAGGTGTAGCTCAGCTCGTCGGCGGTGGGCTGGTAGGAGACGATGTTCACGACACCTCCGATGGAAGGGTGGGCCTGCGGCCCAGGGCGTAGCCGGCGAGCAGGACGAGCAGGCCGAGGCCGAGCCACGCGAAGCCGAGCGTCTGCGCGGCCACGCTGGCGTTGATCACCACGAAGAGCAGGACGACGAAGCCGAGGACGGGCACGACGAGGTGGGCGAGCAGGTTCCTGCTGCGCTGCCGTACGAGGTAGTGGACGATCACCGACACGTGCAGGACGAGGAACGCGGTCATCGCGCCGAAGTTGACCAGCGAGCTGAGCAACGGGATCCCGTCCTCGCGCGTGCTGAGGTAGACGCCGAGGATCAGCGAGACGGCGGCGACGGCCAGCGTGGCGTTCACCGGCACCTTGTGCCGAGGGTCGACGCGGGCCAGGAAGGACGGCAGCTGCCGGTCGCGGGCCATCGCGAACAGCAGCCGCGAGGTGGCCGCCTGGGCGACAAGGGAGTTGGCGAACCCCCAGGCGACGGCGGTGGCGACGGCGGTCAGCACGCTCAGCCACGGGCCCGCCGCGTAGCGGGCGGCGTCGTAGAACGCGCTGCCGGTCGGGTCCCCCTCCGCGATCAGCTTCGGCCCGTCGACGACGAGCAGCGCCGCCACCCACGTCTGCACCACGAAGAGCACCGCGGCCAGCGCGAGAGCGGCCACCATGGACCGGCCGAGCGTGCGGGCGTCCTCCTTGCTCTCCTCGGCGAGCGTGGAGATGCCGTCGAAGCCGAGGAACGACAGCACGGCCACGGAGGCCGCCCCGAACACCACGGTCAGCGAGAAGGTGGCGGGGTTGAAGATCGGCGTCAGGAACCCGGCCGTGCCCCTGCCCATGGCCAGCGCGATCGCGCCGAACACCAGGAAGATGGCCAGCACGATGAGCTCGGCGACGAGCATGACGCGGGTGATCCGCGCGGTCATCTGGATGCCCAGGTAGTTGACGACGGTGTTGAGCAGCACGAACCCGATCAACCACGCCCACACGGGTACGGCGGGCACGAACGAGTTCATGGCCGCGCTCGCCACCAGGTAGAGCAGCGCGGGCACGAGCACGTAGTCGAGCAGGATCGCCCATCCCGCCATGAATCCCACGGGCGCGCCGATGCCGCGGCCCGCATAGGTGTAGACGGAGCCCGCCATCGGGAAGGCCTGGGCCATCTGCGCATAGGACAGGGCGGTGAAGGCCATGGCGACCAGGCCGATGATGTACGCGAGCGCCACCATGCCGCCGGAGGCCTGGTAGACGGTGCCGAAGATGCCGAAGGGCGCGATCGGCACCATGAAGATCAGGCCGTAGATCATCAAGTCGGCGAAGCTCAGCGAGCGTTGCAGCTCCTGGCGGTAGCCGAACTTCTCAATGGATTCTTCAGGGGGTGTGGTCATACCCAAAAGCTTTCCACAGAAAAGGTTTCATCGTGAAGAGACAATGTGGAAGTCGAGGCCCTCTGCCCTGGCCAGGTGCACGGGCCGGCGCACCTGCCTGCCGTACAGGGTGATCAGACCGCGCCCGCTGGTGATCGTGGTGCCGTCGGCGACCGCGTCCAGGTCGGGTACGGCGAGCGTGCCCGCCCTGGCGGCCAGTGCGGCGAGCATGGCGACCGCCTCGTAGCAGCCGTGGCCGTGGCCGTTGAGCATCGGCGCGTCGGGGCCGAACCGGCCGGTGTAGCGCTCGGCGAAGGCGAGGCCCGCGTCGGTGGTCAGCCCGTGGAAGTAGCCCATCGAGGCGTAGAGCTCGCCGGTGGCGTCACCGCCGACGCCGAGCAGGCCGTGCTCCTCAAGAGCGCCGCAGAGCCTGGCCGCGGTCAGCCCGCTCTCGGCGTAGGCGCGGTTGAACTGCACCAGATCGCTGCCGATGAGGCTGAGCAGGATGGCGTCGGGTCTGAGCCTGGCGATCTCGTCGAGGGCGGTGGTCGCGGTGCCGTACGGGACCAGGCGCTCGCCCGCGATCGCGGCGCCGAGCCTGCGGCGGGCGGCGGCGTGCACCAGGCGGGGCCACACGTAGTCGTTGCCCAGCAGGAACCACCTGCGCCTGCCGCGCAGGTGCCTCAGCCCAAGGCCGAGCTGTTGCGCGGGCGTCTCACCGAGGAAGTAGATGCCGGGCGCGCCCCCGATCCCCTCGTACGGCGGCGCGTACACGAACGGCACCCTGGAGGCGATGGCCCTGGCGACGCTCATGCGGACATCGGAGGCGTGGGTGCCGACGACGGCCTCGATCGTCCCCGTGGTGATCAGATCGCCCACCTCGCGCGCGACCTCGCGCGGCGGCCTGCCGCCGTCGATCAGCACCAGCTCGATCGGCCTGCCGTTCACCCCCGACCTGCTGGCCTCCTCGGCCGCCAGCACCGCGCAGTTGATCGCGCAGGGACCGACCAGGCCGAGCACCCCCGACACGGGGACCACGAGCCCGACCCTGAGGGCGCCGGTCTCCAAGAGCCGAGCTTCGACGGGAGCGATGGTCCCTGCCACGCGGACGAGTATCCTCCCTGGTAGGTGGCGGGCGAAAGGGGCATTCGGATGGTGACGACCGGGTTGGGCTCGTCCCTCTCCTATCTCCTCAGTCGCGCCGAACGCCTGGTCAACAGGGGTCTTGCGGCCTCGCTCGCCTCCGAGGACGTCACGGTGGAGCAGTGGCGCATCCTGCGCGCGCTAGCCGACGGTCTCGGCCACTCGATGGGCGACCTCGCGGCGGCCGTGCTGATGCCGCATCCGACGCTCACCAAGGCCGTCGACAGGCTCATCGACCGCTCGCTCGTCTACCGGGGGCCCTCGGCGGGCGACCGGCGCAGGGTGGCGGTGTTCCTGTCCGAGCGTGGCGGGGACCTGCTGGCCAGGGTGGAGGGCAGCGTGGCCGAGCACCACCGCCTCATCACCACGGCCTACGGCGACGACGGCACCGAGCAGCTGATGTCGCATCTGGAGGGCCTGGTGCGGGCGCTGGACGGCGCGGGCCCGCAACCCTGAGGGCATTGCCATGACCGGTGATCGGTGGTGCGGTGGAGACATGGCTGTCGACCTGAACCACACGATCGTGCCGAGCAGCGACAAGCAGGCCTCGGCCGAGTTCATCGCGGGCATCCTGGGCCTGAAGGTGGGCCCCCAATGGGGCCCGTTCGTTCCCGTCGAGACCGCCAACGGCGTCACGCTCGACTACCACGACTCCGCGGACTTCCGCGCGATCCACTACTGCTTCATCGTCAGCGAGCCCGAGTTCGACGAGATCTTCGCGCGGATCAGGGAACGCGGCCTGGACTACTGGGCCGACCCCGCGCACAAGAAGGCGGGGCAGATCAACCATCTGTACGGCGGCCGCGGCGTCTACTTCGACGACCCCGACGGCCACAACATGGAGGTCATCACCGCCCCCTATGCGTAGCCGCCGGGTGGGGGCGGCGCTCAGAGCCAGTAGTTGTCGTGGCGCAGGTAGAACTCGGCCTTCTCCTCGTCGCTCATGCTGGCCATGTCGAGCAGGCCCTCGAAGTAGCCCTCACGCGGCGCGCCGGGCGAGAAGTGCAGCAGCATGGAGGCGGGCTCGCCCGACTCGTTGCGGAAGCCGTGCACGCCGCCCGCGGGGACGTGGACCCAGTCGCCCGGCTTGGTGTCGAGCCAGCGGTCACCGTTGTAGATCTTGATCGAGCCTTCGAGCACGAAGAAGGACTCGGTGATCGTCTTGTGGAAGTGCGGGCCAGGCCCGCTCGGCGTGGTGCCCATGTTCCAGCGGTAGAGACCGAACAGGCCACCGGTGGAGGCGCCGGTGGCCAGGTAGTCGACGGTGTTGCCGGTCGGGTACACGAGGTCGGCCTCGGTCCCCGCCGGACGGTAGACGGCGCTGTTCTCGCCCTTGTCGTCGAAGTAGATCGGATCGGGATATGTCATAGACCAGATCCTATGAGCGGCGGCGCCGACCTCCATCCGCGCCGCCGCGACATGCGTCAGGGGTAGAGACCGCGCATCTGGTGGGCCTCGGCGACCCTGCCCACGCCGATCACGTGCGCCGCCTGGCGCAGGGTGATCCCGCGCGCCGCCGCCACCGACCTGACCTCGGTGAAGGCGCCTTCCATGAGGTCGCGCAGCCTGACCTCGACCTCGTTGGCGCTCCACGAGTAGGCCTGCATGTTCTGCACCCACTCCAGGTACGACACGATCACCCCACCGGCGTTGGCCAGGATGTCGGGGACGATCGTGGTGCCCTGCGCGGCGAGGATCTCGTCCGCCTCCGGCGTGGTCGGCCCGTTGGCGCCCTCGACGATGAGCCGCGCCTTCACCCGTGACGCGTTCTCGGCGGTGATCGCGCCCTCGAGCGCGGCGGGAACCAGGACGTCCACGTCCAGCTCCAGCAGCGCGGCGTGCTCCATCGCGTCGCCGTGGCGGTAACCGGCGACGCCGCCGGTCTCCGTCACCCACGCGCGCAGGTCGGCCACGTCGAAGCCGGAGGAGTTGTGGACCGCGCCGGTGACGTCGGAGACCGCGACGACCTTCGCGCCCGCGTCGGACAGGTATTGCGCGGCCAGCGCGCCCACCTTGCCGAAGCCCTGCACGGCCACCGTCACACCCTCGGGCGAGCGGCCGAGCGCGGACAGCGTGGCGATCTGCACACCCCTGGAGGTCGCTCCCGTACGGCCGAGCGACCCGCCCAGCGTCATCGGCTTGCCCGTGACGACGCCCGGCACGGAGTAGCCGGCGTTGACGCTGTAGGTGTCCATGATCCAGGCCATGGTCTGCTCGTCGGTGCCGACGTCGGGCGCGGGGATGTCCTTCTCCGGCCCGATGAGCGGGAGGATCTCGTTGACGTAGCGGCGGGTCAGCCGCTCCAGCTCCCTGGTGGTGAGCGCGGTCGGATCCACGGAGACGCCGCCCTTGGCGCCGCCGTACGGGATGCCGACCAGCGCGCACTTCCACGTCATCCACATGGCCAGCGCGGTGACCTCGTGGATGTCGGTGGCGGGGTGGAAGCGGATGCCGCCCTTGGCGGGGCCGCGCGAGACGTTGTGCTGGACACGGAAGCCCTGCACGACGTCCATCCTGCCGTCCTCACGACGGACGGGGACGGAGACGGTCAGCGAGCGGCGCGGCGTGGCGAGCATCGTGTGCAGGCCGTCGTCGAGGCCGAGCTGCGCGGCCGCCTGGTCGAGTTGGTGGAGAGCGGAGTCGAGGGCTTGTCGCCCGGGCGTGATCAGGGCCGGCGTCCTTGACGGCACCATGACGGTCATGGAAGGAATTCCTCCTGTTATGTACGCCCAAAAGCGGGAAAAGCGCCATTGCTTAGCCCATGGGCGGTTCTGTAGAGATCAGCGTAACCCGGAGCTGATCCTCATGGTGAAGAATCCAAGCCGGAGATCGACGCGAGGGGAACGTGCCACTCTGGCAGTCTTGAGACTCGCACCACGCCGAAACGTCACACCAAGGGGACGAATGCCTGATCTGGTCGTCGGTCCGATGCTCCGCTACGTCGATTCCACGAGGGCCTCCATCTGGATGGAGACCGACCGTCCCGGCGTGGTCACGGTGTGCGGGCGATGGGACACCCCCACCTTCTCCGTCCACGGCCACCACTACGCGATCGTCGACCTGGAGGGCTACGAGGGGGAGTACACCGTCGAACTGGACGGCGAGCGGGTGTGGCCTGTCGACAGGCCCAGCCGCATCAGGCTGATGCCGCCCGAGGGGCCCTCGCGGGTGATGTTCGGGTCGTGCCGTACCAGCGTGCCCCACGACGCCGTGCACACCGCGACGCACGGCGTGGACGTGCTGCACGCCTACGCCGGCAGCGACAAGCCGCTGCCCGACCTGCTGTTGATGATCGGCGACCAGGTCTACGCCGACAAGCCCTCGGCGCCGATGCTGGAGTTCATCGCCGCGCGCAGGAAGCCGGGCGAGGAGCCCGCCAAGGAGATCGCCGACTTCGAGGAGTACGCCGAGCTCTACCGTCAGGCCTGGACCGACCCCGACATCCGGTGGCTGCTGTCGACCGTGCCCACCGCCATGATCTTCGACGACCACGACCTGCGCGACGACTGGAACACCTCCAAGGACTGGCGGGCCGAGATGGCGCGGACGTCGTGGTGGCAGCGGCGCGTGGTCTCGGGGCTCGGGGCCTACTGGATCTACCAGCACCTGGGCAACCTGTCGCCGGACGAGCGCGCCGACGACCCGCTGCTGGTCGCGCTGAAGCGCGGCGAGGGCGCCGAGGCGCTCGACGGCTTCGCCGCGCGGGCCGACGCCGATCCGAGCAGCAACAGGTGGAGCTACGCCCGTGACCTCGGACACTCCCGGCTGATCATCGTGGACACCAGGTGCGCGCGCCAGCTGACCCCCGGCGACCGCAGGATGCTCGACCCCGGAGAGTGGGCCTGGCTGGAGGAGCAGATCGCACAGACGAGCGGTCGGCTGATCATCGGCTCGTCGATCCCCTTCCTGCTGCCCGAAGGCGTCCACTACGTACAGAACTGGAACGAGGCGCTGTGCGACGGCAAGTGGGGCAGGCTCGTCGCCTGGCTCTCGGAGAGGTTCAGGCAGGCCTTCGACCTGGAGCACTGGGGCGCGTTCCGGCGCTCGTTCGACGACCTGGCGCGGCTGCTGGTCGAACTGCGCCGGCCGGTGCTGATCCTGTCGGGCGACGTGCACTACTCCTACCTGGCGCAGGCCCCTGGGCCGATCTACCAGATCGTCTGCTCGCCCATCCGCAACCCGCTGAGCAAGGCGCTGCGGCTGGCCAACATCGTCACCCAGTTCGGCGTCGCCACGCTGATCGGCGGCGCGCTCGCCTCGCTCGCGCGCATCCCGCGCCCGCCGTTCCGCTGGCGGGTGACCAAGGGGCCGCTGTTCCAGAACGCGCTGGCGTCGCTGGAGTTCGGCGAGCGGGTGACCGTGGTGTGGCACGGCGAGTCGCTGGACCCGCTAGAAACAGTGCATGACCTTTGACCAGTACGCCGTGGCCGTACCCTTCTATGACCTGTGGCACGAGGACGGCCACGTGCCCGAGGTGCGGGAGAAGCTCCCCTCACTCGTGAGGGGGTCCGTGCTGGAGATCGGCGCGGGCACCGGCCTCATCACCGAACTGATCGCCGCCGCCACCGACGGAGAGATCTTCGCCCTCGAACCTTCGCTCGGCATGCGCTCGGTGCTGGTGTCCAGGATCGCGGGCCGTCCCGATCTCCTGGAGAGGGTGACCGTCCTGCCGTACGGCGCGCTCGAGGTCGATCTCGACGAGCCGGTGGACATGGTGGTGATGATCGCCGTCCTCTACGCGATCGAGGACAGGGCGAAGCTGTGGGAGACGCTGGCCCGCCAGCTCGTCCCCGGCGGCCGCCTGGTGTTCAACTACGCCGAGCGGCCCATGCCGACACCTGGCGAGCCCGCTCGGATGGCCGCCTACCAGGTGGGCAGGCACACCTACGAGATCTGGGGCCAGACGCACGCCGTGGAGGGCGAGAAGGTCCAGGCGAGCTTCACCTACCGGATCAGGCACGCGGACGCCGTCATCAGCGATGACGTCGTCGAGAGCGTCACCCATCGGCCCTCGGCGGCGACCCTGCGCGCCGAGCTGGCCGCCGCCGGGTTCGTGCCCGACGAGGCGCCCGAGGGACTACAGGCGTGGAGGCTGGCAAAGTAGGTGGAACCGGACTCCGGACTGCGGTCAAGTACAGGGTGACCGCAGAAAGGAATCCCTCCCGTGGTGATGGCGCAGGCGTTGGACGACGCGACGCTGGTCGGGCAGTCAGTGAGCGAACCTGAGTTGTTCGCCACCCTGTTCGACCGGCACGCCGATGAGATCTTCAGGTACGCCGCGCGGCGGCTCGGCCCCGAACTGGCCGAGGACGCCGTGGGCGAGGTGTTTCTGGCCGCCTTCCGCGGCAGAGCGCGCTACGACCGCTCGCGTTCCGACGCCAGGCCATGGCTGTACGGCATCGCGACCAACATCGTGGCGCAGCACCGCAGGGCCGAGCGCCGCCGTACCCAGGCCATGACACGCCTCGCGCCCGACCGGCCTGGGTCCTTCGACGAGCGCAGCGCCGACAGGGTCACCGCGGAGCAACTTCAGCCCAGGCTCGCCAAGGCGCTCACCCGCCTGTCGGCGGCCGAGCGGGACCTGTTGCTGCTGGTGGCGTGGGCGGATCTGACCTACGAGGATGTGGCGCTCGCACTCAACATCCCCGTAGGCACCGTTCGCTCGCGCCTTCACCGGCTCAGGACGAAGGTGCGCAGGGCCCTCGGCGGCATCGATCCCTTCCAGGAGGAGCCCGAGCATGGATGACGAGATCAGGATCTTCGCCGAGGGGCGCCCAGCCGCCCCCTCGTACCCGCAGGAGGCGCGGGAGGCCGCCCGCCGCCGCCTGCTACAGGAGGCCACGACCGGGCGCGGTTTCCGGTTCCGGTTTCCCCGGATCGGCTGGCAGGCGGCGGGAGCCTTCGGGCTGACCGTGGCACTGGTCGGCGGAGTGGCGTTCACCCTCTCCTCGACGTCGCGGGACGGCACGGCGGCCCGCCCCGCGACGGCGGTCATGGTGGGCGTGAGCGACGAGCTCACGCCGAAGCCTGGGCAGTTCGTGCTGGTGGAGTCGCAGACGATGTACGGCTCCTACTCCATGGGCAAGCAGGAAAGCCGCTACCTCTACCGGACCAAGCGGCAGCTGTGGCGTTCGGCGGACGCGAGCGCGGACGGCCTGATGTCGATCGAGGGGCTGGAGCCCAAGCCGTTCCCCGGCTGGCCGATGCCGGAGGAGGCCAAGAAGTGGCAGGGCAAGAGCTGGACTCAGCTGTCCTCCTGCCCTGACCGGCTGGGCGGCTTCCGCAACGACTACGCCTTCCTCGCCGCGCTCCCCACCGACCAGGAAGGCATGCGCGCCTTCCTGGAGAAGCGGGCCAAGGAGACCAACAACAACGTCGTCTTCGGCGTGGTGGGCGATCTGCTCAGGGAGGCGTACGCGCCGCGGGCACAGCGCGAGGCGCTGTTCATGGCCGCCAAGTCCCTGCCGGGCGTGGAAGTCGCCGAGGGCGTGGAGGACGGCGCGGGCCGCAAGGGAACGGCGCTGGGCCGCAAGTCGCAGCAGGGGACGCTCGATCAGCTCATCTTCGACCCCACGACGTTCATGTTCATGGGGGAGCGAGGGACGGTCGTCGACGAGAAGGTCGCGGGCGCACCCGTCGGGTCGCTGCTCGCGCTGACCGCGGAGACCTCCGTCTCCGTCGTGGACGCGCTACCGGCGGAGGCCGCCGGCGCCGATCAGGACAGCACCTGCGAAGACATGGATGGGCCGACGGCCAGCGTGTCGCCGACGCCGATACCGTCCGACGAGCCCACGGCGACCGTGACGCCGGTGCCGGACGGCGAGGCGGGACCGACCGACGTGCCCACCACGTCGTCCCCTCCGACGTCCGTTCCCGAGCTGCCGGCGAACGTGCCCGGCGATCCGTCGGCGGTCCCCGCTGATCCGTCGGAGGCTCCCGTCGCGACCGTGACCGCGACGTTGACCGCGACGCCGAAGCCCACCCGCTGATCAGCCGGTACGGCTCGCGCCGCGCGGCGCGAGCCGTACCGGGGGGAACTACCTGAACGAGGCGATCGCGTCGGCCAGCTGGTCGACCGCGTGCAGCAGGTCCTCCTCGGAGATCACGATCGGCGGGGCGAGCCTGATCGTGGAGCCATGGGTGTCCTTGGCCAGCACGCCACGCTCCATCAGCGCCTTGGACACCGCACGCCCCGTGGCCAGCGACGGGTCGATGTCGACGCCCGCCCACAGCCCGCGCCCGCGCACGGTCACCACCCCGTTGCCGATCATCTCGCCCAGGCGACGGTGGAGCAGCTCGCCGAGCCTGGCCGCGCGCTCCTGGTACTCGCCCGTGTTGAGCATCTCGATCACCGCGTTGGCGACCGCGCAGGCCAGCGGGTTGCCGCCGAACGTCGAGCCGTGCTGGCCTGGCTGGATCACGCCGAGCACGTCCTGGTTCGCCGCGATGGCCGAGACGGGGACCACGCCGCCGCCCAGGGCCTTGCCCAGCACATAGATGTCGGGCACCACGCCCTCGTGGTCGCAGGCGAAGGTCTTGCCCGTACGGCCGAGCCCCGACTGGATCTCATCGGCGATCATCAGGACGTTCTTCTCCGTGCACAGCTCGCGCACCTGGGTCAGGTACCCGTCCGGCGGCACCAGCACGCCCGCCTCGCCCTGGATCGGCTCGACCAGCACGGCCACCGTGTGGGCGTCGATCGCCTCGCGGATCGCCTCGACCGAGCCGTACTTAACGATCTTGAAGCCGGGCGTGTAGGGCCCGAAGTCCGCGTGAGCGTCGGGGTCGGTGGAGAAACTGACGATCGTGGTGGTGCGGCCGTGGAAGTTGTCCTCCATCACGATGATGTTGGCCTGGTCTCTGGCCACGCCCTTAACCAGGTAGCCCCACTTGCGGGCGACCTTGATCGCGGTCTCGACCGCCTCCGCGCCGGTGTTCATCGGCAGGACCATGTCCTTGCCCGTCAGGTCGCCGAGTCCCGCGCAGAACGCGGCGAACTGGTCGTGGTAGAACGCCCTGCTGGTCAGCGTGAGGTTCTTGAGCTGCTCCTGCGCCGCCTCGATGATCTTCGGGTGGCCGTGGCCGAAGTTGAGGCTCGAATATCCGGACAGGAAGTCCAGGTACCGCCTGCCCTCGACGTCGGTCACCCAGGCGCCGTGCGCCTCATGGATGACGACCGGCAGCGGGTGGTAGTTGTGGGCGCTGCGGCGCTCGCTTACCTCGATGAGTTCTGCGCTGGTGGTCATTGTCAGTTCTCCCCCCTGATTTCCAGTGTGCAGCACTTGGGACCCCCGCCTGCCTTGCGGAGCTCGTCGAGCTCGACGGGGATGACCTCGTATCCGCGCCGCTTGAGGTCCAGCTGGAGGTCGTGCGCCTCCGAGTTGATCACGATGTTCCTGCCGTCGCTGACGGCGTTCAGGCCGAGCACCTCGGCGTCGTCGGCGCCCGCGATCACGGCGTCGGGGAACATCCTGCGCAGGACGCTCCGGCTCCCCTCGGAGAACGCTCCGGGATAGTAGGCGATATTCCGCCCGTGCAGCGGGAACAGCGCCGTGTCGAGGTGGTAGAAGCGCGGGTCGACCAGCTGGAGCGAGACGACGGGGCGACCGAGGAACTCCTGCGCCTCGTTGTGCGCCTCGCGCGTGGTGCGGAAGCCGGTGCCGGCCAGGATCACCTCGTCCATCGCGAGGAAGTCGCCCTCGCCCTCGTTGACATGGACGGCCTCGTGCGTCGGATAGCCGCGCTCGGTGAACCAGCGTAGGTAGGCGGGGCCCTCCGCGGCCCGCTCGGGGAAGGCGAAGCGCGCGCCGTACACCCTGCCGCCCGCCACGAGGGCGCCGTTGGCGGCGAAGACCATGTCGGGCAGACCCTCGATCGGGTCGATCAGGCTGACCTGGTGGCCGAGCTCCTCGTAGGCGGCCTTCAATCCTTCCCACTGCCTGACGGCGACCTCGCGGTCGGCGCCCGCGTCGGGGTCCATCCACGGATTGATCGCGTATTCGACCGAGAAGAAGTCAGGACGGCACATCAGGTAGTGCTTGGGCATGCTGCGGCTCCAACTCGTCAGAGGGGGACGTCAGCAGCCTAGGAACAGCGTTTACGCAGGCCAAGCGCCCGATATTGCGTGTTGGGGCGGGTCTGTTGCGTCTTGGGGCGCTGCGGCCCCGATCCGTTGCGCCTCGTCCACCAGCCGGGACAGGACGATGGAACTCTTGGTGCGGACGACGAACGGTTCGGCCGCGATCCGCTCGATCACCCGCTCCACGTGGCGCACGTCGGTGGCCCTGATGTGCAGCAGCGCGTCGGCCTCACCGGTGATCGTGCAGGCGGAGACCACCTCCGGATGCCGGGCGATGGCCAGGCCGATCGCGGCGGGGGAGGTCTTGCCCTGGCAGAACAGCTCCACATAGGCCTCGGTGGTCCAGCCGAGCGCCTGCGGGGCGATGCGGGCGCTGAACCCGGTGATCGCTCCGGCGTCCCGCAGGCGGTCGACGCGCCGCTTCACCGCCGACGCCGACAGGCCGATGCGCTGCCCGATTTGTGCATATGTCGCTCGGGCATCGTCGACCAGCGCCCCGATGATGTCCCGATCCAACCGATCCAGTTCCACGACCCCTGTATACAGCCTGTCCTGTACGGCGAGCGGCCCGAGACCCCCACGGGGGTGCTCGCCTGGGGACTTCGCGCCGCGCCGGGCGATAACGCGGGCCGACACATCCGTCGCGGGTGCGAAGTCAGCGTTTAGCATCAAAGTACGCGGACCGCGTTGGAGGCCTGATGCGCTTCAAGGACCAGCCTGCCGAGCAAGGAGAGGTCACGCGCATCGCGCCCGCCGTGGCCTACGAAGGCGATCTCTACCACCTGCCCGACTGGGCCGCCCGCCGCGCGGAGGAACGCGAGCTCGGCAGGGCACACGCCGAAGGGGGACACCTCGACACCCTCACGCTGGAGACCGGCAGCGTCCCCCGCTTCCACGAGCTGGAGGACGAGCGGCTGGCCGAGCTGAGCAGGATCGAGGACGCCACCGAACGCGAGGTGCAGCGCGACCGCGCCGAGTTCGAGTCGCAGAAGATCAAGTTAGCCGAGTCGCAACGCCGTTTCGCCGAGGCCCGCCGTACCCTCGACGACACCCAGCACCGCGTCACCGAGCTGGAGCAGCCGAGCAGGCGGCCCGGCGACGGCAGGCCCAGCTCGATCGCCCTGTCGGGCAGCCGCTGGCCCGCGATCCGCCGCTGGCTGCCCGCCGCGGTGCTGCTCCTGCTGCTGGTGATCGTCGAGGTGCCCATCCTCTACCAGGTCATCCTGGCGTGGGGCGACAGCGTGGAGATGACCGCGCTGATCGCCACGGGCGCCGCCCTGATCATGCTGGTGGCCCCGCACATGTACGGCAGGGCGTTCCGTACCTGGCAGGAGAACGGCAGCCCCGCGCGCGGCAGGTGGCTGCTGATCGCGGTCGCGCTGGTCTGGGCAGGGCTGATCGTCGCGGTGGCGGTGCTGCGCAGGGACGCCCTGGTCAAACCGCTCGTCGTGGACGGCCAGGACATCGGCCCCACCTCCGAGGGCGTGAGCCAGCTGCCCACGATGATCCTGCTGCTCGCCCTGCTCGTCGCCACCGCGCTGATCGCCGCCGATCTCGGCAGGCGCATGCACAACCCCAACGACAGGCGGCTGCGCGAGCTGCGCGCCAAGCGCGACCACGAGCAGCGCGCCTGCGCCCAAGCCCAGTCCGACTACCAGCGCGACGCCGGCTACGCCGAGAGCATCGGACAGCACCTCCAGGCCGCCGACCGTCGCCGCGCCAGCAGGGTACGCCAGGTGGACAACGGCTTCGAGAGCCTGGCCACCGCCTACCTCGGCGGAGTGGTCGAGGGTCTGCGCGACCCGGAGGCTGCCAGCTGGGCCGAGCGCATCCTGGCCCGGCGCCGCGCCGCTAAGTCGCGAACGTGAACCAGTTGAGGTTGACGTAGTCGGCGGGCTGGCCGCTGCTGAACGTCAGGTAGACCGTGTGCGTGCCGGTCGTCGGCGCGATGTTGGCGGGCACGGTTCGCCAGCTCTGCCAGCCGCCGGTACCGGCGATCGCGAAGTCGCCGATCGGCGCCGCCGTCGGGCTGTCCAGCCGTACCTGGACCAGGCCGCTCACTCCGCCCGCCGCGCCCGAGGCGACCCTCGCGTTGAACTGCCGCGCGGGCGTCCCGCCGAAGTTCACGCCGTCGAAGCGGAGCCAGTCGCCGTTGGCGATCGCGCCGACGTTCTGGCCGCCGCCGGTGTCGGTCGTCGTCTCGACCATGGTGCCCGACTGCGCCTGGTAGCGCTCCGCCTGGATGGTGGAGCGGGCGTCGACCCCGCCAGGCGGGTCGGTCGGCGGGTCGGTGGGCTGGGTGCCGCCGCCGCTCTGCCAGACGGCCACGTAGTCGACGACCATCGGCCTGCCCGACACGGTCGCCGCGGTCGGCGTCGGCCCGGCGAGCGCGTTGGGGAAGGCGCCGCCCATGGCCACGTTGAGCAGGAGGAAGTAGCCGGCGTGACCGGTCATGTTGTTCCACGTGCCCGCGTCGAACTGCGCCTGGCTGATGCTGTGGAACTGCTGCCCGTCGACGTACCAGCGCAGCTGGTTGGGCGAGACGCTGCGGTCCCATTCGAAGCGGTAGGTGTGGAAGGCCGACTGGCAGGTCGAGCCGGGACACGCCCTGTTGGCGCCGAGGCCCGTGGTCTCGTTGCAGGGGCCGCCTGGGTTGACGCCGCAGTGCAGCACGGCCCAGACCGCGTTGATCCCGTTGACGTTCTCCATGATGTCGAACTCGCCGATGCCCGGCCAGTTCCAGTAGTTCCCCCTGTACGGCGAGCCGAGCGCCCAGAAGGCGGGCCAGTAGCCGAGCGCCGCGTCGCCCGTGACGTTGGGCATCTGGATCCTGCCCTCGATACGCAGGACGCGCCCGTCTGCGGGCTTGAAGTCGGCGCGGCGGGTCTCGATGCGGGCCGAGGTCCAGTTCTGCCCGCTGCCGAGCGGGGTGATCCGCAGATTGCCCGAGCCGTCCAGGCTGAGGTTCGCGGGGTCGGCGGTGTAGTTCTGGATCTCGCCCGTGCCCCAGTTGCCCGGTCCTCCAGGGTAGGCGTGGCCGGTGTCGATGATCCAGTTGCTCGACGACGGCAGCGACCCCGACGGGCCGTTGAAGTCGTCGGCCCACACCAGGCTCCAGCCGGTGGGGGTCGGTGGCACGGCGGCGACGAGGGCTCCGGCGCCTAACAGCGCGACCACGGTCGCGGCCAGGCGTTTGAGGTACTTCGAAGACATGGCGGTTCTCCCGGCGAACGGGGGGTGAATATTGAGAGAGCGCTCTCTTTGATTGATGTGAACATGATGTTTCGGCGCTGTCAATGCCTTATTGACAAGGATGCAGGCAGGTGCGGATGCTATGGGAGAGCGCTCTCGGGAACATGTCGTTCACGCTGGCCCAGGCCCCGACCGTGAACATCCCCAGCCGCATCGAGGGCGCCAGGATGTACATCTCGCTCGGCTCGCCGATGTACATCCCGATCTCACCCGACAACCGCGGCTGGGGCGGGCCCGACCTCGCCAACCCATCTGACCCGAACCAGGACGTCCACTTCGACTGGTACGAGTTCACCTACGCGCACGGCGCCATCCCGTTCGGCGGCAACACCACGCAGGTCGACATGTTCGGCTTCCCGATGACCGCCAGGCTCCAGCAGAGCGCCATCGGCTACGACCAGACCGTCGGCATCACCCTCACCCGCGACCAGGTGCGCTCCCGCTACACCGGCGCGGTCGGCTCGCCGTTCCGCCCGCTCGTCAACGACTACCGGATCGTCGCCCCGCGCTCCTCGCCGCTGTTCCGGCAGTCCGAGCACCTCAAGGCGGCCATCGACCAGGCGTGGAACCACTACACCGCCAACCAGTTCACGCTGAACCGCCTCGGCGTCACCTTCACCGGCCGGGTCGTCGGCGGACGCCTGCAGTTCACCAGGAACGGGGCAGGGCCGTTCTTCCTGAACAAGCCCACGACCAAGGACATCGTCGAGTGCTCGGGGGCGCTGGCCTCCGCCGGGATGAGGACGGTCGAGCTCGAACTCGGCGCGGAGTTCTGCGCCGCGTTCAACAGGGGCGTCGCGCTGAACCCGGCTGCCTGGTGGGGGCCCTCCTCGGGCTACTATCCGGCCGGGGTCGCCAAGAACGACTACGCCGGCTTCTTCCACACCGTCGGGCTCCAGGGCCGCGCCTACGGCTTCGCCTACGACGACATCAACGACCAGAGCAGCGTCAAGATCCTGCCCAACGCCAACCCGCCGACCCGGCTGACCATCGGCATCGGCTGGTGAACCCGCCCTCCCCGGTACGGCGGTCGGCTCCCTCACGGGCTCGTCGGAGAGCAGCCCGTGCCGCGAGCCGCCGCCGTACTGGGGAGTCAGAGCAGATCCACCGAGACGGCGCCCGCCGACTCGAGCGCCTCCGTCCAGAAGCTCTCCAGCAACGGGAAGCGGTCCGGGTTCGAGCCCTTCTTGCGCAGGAAGCCATGGACGGCCACCTCGTACCCGGTCAGATCGGGCAGCAACCGCGCGTCCCTGAGCTCCTTGATCTTCTGCTTCCTGGCAGCCTCGCCCAGGTCCAGCTTGTTGACGTTCAGATCGCCCCTGTTGTTGATCAGATCGCTGAACACGATGATCCGGTGCGCCTTGTCAGGCTGCCGCCGGGCGCCCATCTGCTTCACCACGTACCGGAGGGACCCGAGCACGTCCGACCCCTCGCCCTCGGCCGGGCAGTCGAACAGCTTGGCCGCGCGGGGCTGCACCTGCGTCACCCTGTGCTCGCGGATCCGCTCCTCCACGACCGGGTTGTCGTTCGGGTTCTCCCTCGCGGACGCGGCCACCGCGACCGGGTCCTCGCGGCACGTGCTGCTCTCCGACGAGCCCGTGACGGCGGCGAAGCCCACCCAGTCACACCCGTCCACGAAGGCCGGCAGCTTGGAGCTGACATCGGTACGGCTGGCCGCGGGGTCGGCGTAACTGGTGGAATCCACGATGACCCCGCACACCGCCCTCGCCTCCGTCCCACAACCCGCTACCCCCATGCCGACCAGCCCGACGGTCACCAACCCGGCAACCCACCGCCCCCGCCTCATCGCTCTCCCGCCGCCTCGCCCGCCCTGAACGCATCCCCACGCCCGCCCCCCGACTCGGGGCCGGATCCCCGCGGGTCCTCACTCCAGCCCCTCGGATCTCGGCCGGGGCCTCGCTCTGCCTCGTCTCGCGGGTTCTCGCGCCAGCCCCTCGGATCTCGGCCGGGGCCTCGCTCTGCCTCGTCTCGCGGGTTCTCGCGCCAGCCCCTCGGATCTCCGTCGGGGCCCGGGCCCGCCTCGTCCCGCGGGCCGCCGCCGTCCTTCTGCGCGGCGCCGCCCTGCGGGTGCTCGCCTACCTGTGGCCTCTCGCCACCTTCGTCTTCCGGGAGGTCGGCCGGAGCCCCCGGTGGAAGCTCGCGCCACCCCCGCCCTCGGGGAAGCTCACCCACCCCCCGAACCTCGCTGTGCCAGATCTCGATCCGGTGCTCGACCTCCTCCAGCAGCCCCCCGATCTCCTCCCTGGACGAGACGGCGGTGACCCCGTCCCCCACGGAGTCCATCGCCACCACCTCGCCCTTCCACAGCGAGGGAATCTCCTCCCGGCGCGGATGCGCCCCCATCACCCCACGCCGGTAGGCGGCGATCACCTGCTGCGCCCACGCGTGGATCGCCTCCACCTCGTGGTTGCGCTCCACGAGCATGCCGTCCCACTCCCGCGCCAGCTGCTCGATGCGCGACCGTGCCCCGTGGATCCGATCGGACGCCTCCCGCAGCGCCTCCCGCCGCGCCCGCTCGGCCCGCCGCCACCGGGCCTCGGCGATGGAGATGAACGGATCCTCCTCGGCCCCACCCACCCGCCCGCCATCGCGGGACGTACCACCGCCGCCGTCAGCAGCCGACCTCCCCACACCAGTGGCCGACCTCCCCACACCACCAGCCCCCGGATCGCCACCAGGCCCCGCATGGTCGCCCTCGGCTCCAGGACGACCACCCTCGAAAGCCCGGCCGCCTGCCGCCCAGCCGTTCGGCGACACCCCTGGGTAGAGATCCGCCCTCCCCGTCTCCCTGAACACCGTCTCCCGCGCCAGACTGACCTCCCGTAACAGGTCCGTACGGCGAGCCGCCACCTCCTGGTCCACCCGCGCGATCCGCTCCCGCGCCCGCGACCTGACCTCGAAGAGGAAGGCGGGCTGGCAGTCAGGGTCGGTGAAGTGCCGTAACGGGTGCTCCCTGGCGTCTCTCGAGCCCTGCCGGTGAGCCTCTTCCCGCTCGCGATCACGCTCGGCGAGCGGGTCGCCCGACCCCCGCTTGAACAAGCGTGACAAGAACGCCATCCGCGTCTCCCGGCTCTGCCGGAACGGTCTCCGGCCCGAGTGTCCCTAGATCCCCACACTAATCGGTCATCCTGCGCCCACAGCATGAAATTTGGCGGCTTGTCTGACGTGAAGGGTCACCCGGTGACGTGAGTGGTCCTCTCCAGGTCTTCGTCGTTTCCGCCGGGAGAGCAGCCGGTCGCGCCGCGAGCGCAGCGTGCGTATGTTGCGCGCACACATTCTGCTGCGTACAGTGTTCGCGTAAAGAGAACGGCGTACGCCGAGCTGAAGGAGAAGTGCCATGTCGAAGTCGGCCAGCTGGAACATGAAGGGCACCTGGGACCAGAAGGGCGCCTGGGAGACCCAGGGCCGCTGGGAGGAGAAGGGCACGAACGCGGGCCTGTCTCAGGCGGGGCTGCGCCGGATGCGTGAGGTGCTGGCCGGGCACGTGGACTCGGGAGCGGTCCCCGGGCTGGTCGCCCTGGTCGGCCGGGGCGACGAGACCTACGTCGAGGCGATCGGCACGATGCGCATCGGCGGCGGCGCGCCGATGCGGAGGGACACGATCTTCCGGATGGCGTCACTGAGCAAGCCGATCACCGCCGCCGCGGTGATGATCCTCATCGAGGAGTGCAGGCTGCGGCTGGACGACCCGGTCGACACCTGGCTGCCCGAGCTGGCCGACCGGCGGGTGCTGACCCGGATCGACGCCCCGCTGGACGACACCATCCCCGCCCACCGGTCGATCACCGTCCGCGACCTGCTGACCTTCACCTTCGGCTTCGGCGTGGTCCTGGCCCCGCCGGACACCCATCCCATCCAGGTCGCGATGCGCGAGCTCGGTATGGACGGCACCACGCTCGCCGCGGGACCCGACGAATGGATCGCAGGGCTCGGCAGCCTGCCGCTGATGTACCAGCCGGGCAAGCTGTGGCAGTACCACACCGGCTCCGACGTGCTCAGCGTCCTGATCCCGAGGGTGGCAGGCCAGCCGTTCGGCACGTTCCTGCGCGAACGGCTGCTCGACCCGCTCGGCATGACCGACACCGGCTTCCACGTACCCGCAGACAAGATCCACCGCCTGCCCACCAGCTACGCCCACCAGGAAACCGGCGAGCCGGTGGTGTGGGACGAAGCCGAAGGCGGCAAGTACAGCCGGCCCCCTGCGTTCGAGGCGGGCGGCGACGGGCTGGTCTCCACCGTCGACGACTACCACGCCTTCTACCGGATGCTGCTCAACAAGGGCACCCACGGCGGCGAGCGCATTCTCTCCAGAGCCTCGGTCGAACTGATGACCATGGACCACCTCACCCCCGAGCAGAAGGTCGAAAAGGACGCCTTCGGCGACCACTTCGGCAGGCACGGCGGCTACGGCTTCGGCATGGCCGTCCGCACCCACCGCCGCGACCTGGCGTCCGTGGGCCAGTTCGGCTGGGACGGCGGCCTGGGCACCACCGCCTACGCCGACCCGGCCGAAGGACTCACCGGGATCCTGCTCACCCAGGCCGCGATGGACTCGCAGGACACGCCCCGCCTGCACCGCGACTTCTGGACCACCGCCTACCAGACGCTCGACGATTGATCGTCGCTGCCGTCCGCGCACCGACAAAGGAGCGATGTCGAAGACCATGAGCCTGGTCGCGGACGGCGGGTCGGACGAGGAGAGCCCGCGGCCGTCACGGGTTCACCGAGGCGCAAGGCCGGAGGCCCGGTCCGGCGCATCGGTCGCGGCCTGGCCTGGGCGCTCTGAGTACTGATCGTTCTCGCGCCGACAGTGCCCCCTGGTTCCGCGGATGGCCGATCCAAGCGTGACCGTCTTCTCCGCCGAGTACCGCCTCGCGCCACCGCCGCGCCGGCAGGACGCGATCGAAGACGTCAAGTGCGCGCTCGGCTGGATCCGCGCCACGGCGGGGGAGTACGGCGTTGCGCCGTCGAACGTGTCGATCGCCGGTGACTCCGCGGCGGCCAGCTCGCCCTGATCGCCGCCACCACTCTCGGTCCCGGGCAGTTCCGCCCGGCCTGCGACGTCCCCGAGGCGGGCGTCCCGGCCACGGTTGTGACCATCCCCTGGGCCGAGCACAACTTCACCGGCCACTGGAGCAGCTGGGGCTCCCAGCTCCTACGGCCACTGGTCTAGAAGTTCCTGCGGGAACACGCCCTCGACCGGTCCTGAGCCAACGGCCCACACAAGCGGCCGCCGAAGAGGAGCGGACGATGATGCCCCGCACCTCGCTCTCTTCTGGTCTGCCGGGATCATGGTCAAACGTCGCCCGATCTCCCGCCCGGGACTGCGGCGGGTCTCAAGCGTTCCAACAGCATGGCGATGGAGCTGCTGGAAGCAGTTCATCTCAGGCATGCACTATTCGCGCGGCTTCGAGACGTAATTGGTCCAGAGATCGACGGCCTCTTGCAGATCGAGAGCCGCTACGGTTTCCCGGGCCATACCCACCGTGTGCACCAGTCGATCTGCGAGCCAATCCGGAACAGGCTCGCGTGTAGGCGGCTCATCTGCCGCGACGCCTCCGGCTAGTTCACCGAGCCGTTCGATCACAGTAGTTAGCTTGGCGAACTCAGGACGGTTCGAACCAGCAGCGAGCGCACGCTCAGCGGCCTCGGTGTAGATTTCCGCATCAGCGCGGGCTCCCACTGCCCATACCTCGCAGATCTCCACCGCCTTGTCCTCGGTGATGCGATAAACGATGCGCCAGGTGTTTCGGCCGACCACGCGCTTGCGATAACCCGTCAGATCTCCCCCGAGGGGGTAACCGGCTTCGGGGTTGTCGAGAAGGAGCAACACTTTCTTCAAGACCTTGGGCGCCACGTCGGGACCCAGCCGGCGAAGGTCGTCGACGGCGGCGTCAGTGAAGACGATCTCGGCCATCGGTCACTCGTCGTCAGGCAGAGACGCCAATGACTCGCGAGTATGGCCAAAGGCGGCGATCACCTCGTCAAGGGGAGTGCGGTGACCTGTGTCTGTTGCCGCGCGCGCGAGTACCAGGGCCAGGTCGCGGAGATCAGCGGCGGCCTCTTCCAGCTCTGTCAGGCGGCGGATGCTGACTACGGCCGCCACAGGCTGGTGGCGGCGGGTCACCACGAGGTCCGCCCCATGCTCGGCATCCGCTACGAGCTTGGCCACCCCACGCTGCGCCGCCTCCGTGACAGTTAGCTCGCGAGCATGATCCAGCATTGCCATGAGAGAAACTGTACAGAAATCTATACAGTTCGGCATGGGGCCCTCTGGGGCTTCCTCCCGGTCACCCGTTTCCTCAAATCCTCAAGCCCGGGATGTAGCAAGGGGGCAACTCACGCCCACCCGCGATACCCGCACACCTCATGGGAAGGGAAGCGGCATAGGGGCGGCGCGGGTAACCGGCCGCGCGACCGGGGGGTCCGGGGGCGGGCAGGCCCTCGGCGAGGGGAACGGGGGAGCTCGGCTCCCCCGTAGGACCAGCCCGAAGCGTCACGACGCGCGAAGCGCGCCTCTAGCGAAAGGCCACGCCTTGGCGGCGGGTCAGCCCTTCTCCGCCTCGCCGGTCGCCTGCTCCAACGCCTCCTCGGGCGAGGCCTCCAGGTCCTGCTCGGCGTCCGCGCTCGCCTGCGCCGAAGCCTTGTCCAGCCGTACCCAGCTGGTCACGCTCTCCACCGCGAACAGCACGAGCAGGTAGCCGGTGAGCACGTACAGGACAGGGGTCAGGATGCCCAGCGCCGCGCCGGCCGTGATGATCAGCAGGCGGACCTCCCAGCCAAGGCCGGCCATGAACACCCAGGTGGGCGGCCAGATGCTCTGCCTGGTCCGGTAGACGGTGTCGTAGGTGTGGTAGCCGACGACGTACAGCAGCACGAACAGCAGCCACTTGGGCGCGTCGTAGGTCAGGCCGATCAGGATGAGCGCGAGGAACTCGGTGCCGCGCAGCAGCGGCGGCACCAGCCAGTCGAGGCGGCCGAGGTGGTCGCGGGCCCCGGTGGGGAGCACGAGCACGATCATGACGCCGACGGAGATCAGCGGCGACAGGCCCGCGACGGCCAGGCCGATGGTCGCGAGGAGCGCGATCAGCAGCATGGGGACCGGCGGGAAGCCCTTGCCGAGGCGGGGGGCGAGGGCGTGGACCAGCGGGCCGTCGTCGCGGTAGGCGAGCAGCCTGGCGGTCTGGATGCGCCGCCGTTCCTCGTCGGGGTCGGGAACGGCGGTGGCGTTGGCCTGCGGCTGAGTGATCATGCGAGTGACCTCATGACGCGTCCTGTGACGGTGTAGGCGGCGGCGACGCTTCCCCAGATCAGCAGGGTGATGAAGGTGACCCGGGCGTCGAAGAGGGCGGCGGTGATCGCGATGGCCGCGAACCGCTCGCCGATGGGGAACACGACCATCTTGCGCGCCCAGTAGACGAAGCGGAACCTGCCCGCCTTGGACCACATCTTGAGCAGGCCGCGGATGCCGGAGCTGCGCTCGACCTTGCGCCGCTCCAGCGCCTTGCGCAGGCCGCTGTCGTCGGGCGCGGTCAGCGGGGTGGTGGGCAGCGGGGACGGCGGCTTGCGCCGGTTGGCCGCGCCGAAGGAGAAGTCGAGCAGGTGCTTGACCGACTGCAGGGCGAGCGCGGCCAGCGCCAGGATCCAGATGTCCTCGCTGTGGCCCGCGACCACGTAGCCGACGGCCAGTCCGGCGAAGACGACGTACTCCTTGAACCGGTCGAACGTCGCGTCCAGCCACGCGCCGAGCACGCCGAACTTGCGGGCGTAGCGGGCGACCTGACCGTCGACGCAGTCGAAGACGAAAGCGAAGTAGATCAGCACGCCGCCGGCGACCATGCCGAGCCGCTGGCCGGTGGCGAAACAGGCCGCGGCGGCCACGCCGAGGAAGATGGAGATCAGCGTGACCTGGTTGGGCGTCAGCCCGCGCCGCGCCGCCCAGCGGGCGATGAAGCGGGAGTAGGTGCTGACGAAGTAGGTGGTGAAGAAGCCGTCGGCGCCCTTGACCGCGTTGTTGAGCCTGGCGCGGTCCTCGTCCATGCCGTGCATCTCGCTGGCGGCCTCGTTGGCCTCCGCCTGGGTGGTGATGCGGCGGAAGAACAGGTCGCGGCGGCCGCGGATGCCGACGGAGACGCCCTTGCGGACCAGGCCGAAGACGACCAGCTGGACCAGGTCGTCCTCGGGGCCGAACAGGTGGGCCAGGTCGGCGAGCTCGCGGCAGGTCTCGGCGAGCACGGGCGCGTTGCGCGCGGTGAGGTGGAGCGGGCCGAGCAGGACCGCGTTGGGCCTGGTGACGGCGTGGTGGGCGGTGCCGACCGAGATGACGCGCGACTTGCCGACGCGGGTGCGGACCATGAGCCCTTCGAGGCTGGCGTGGCCGATCTCGGGTTGGGCATCCTCGATGGGGACGTCGTAGGCGATCCGCTCGCCGTTCTCGTCCTCCTCGCGCGGCTCCTTCGCCACGAGAGCGATGGCGCCGCGCTTCGCCTTGGTGATCTGGTAGATCAGCTCGTCGTGGACGGCCGAGTTGGTGGGCAGGAGGAGGAGGTTCTCCTGGGCCGACTCGGCGACCTCGGCGAGGGCGCGCAGGGCGGTGGCGAGATCGGTGCGCTCGATCAGAGCCGGCTGCGGGTCGAGCGAGAGCGCCTGGTCGCGCAGTCGCTCGCCCACGGTGGGCGAGCCGGGTAGAGCGGCCAGCCTGAGGCCGGTCGGAGCGGTGTCAGGGCCGGGCGAAGAGCCCAGCAGGACCACGCGGGTCATGTCACCCTTTCGAGGCAGTTGCGGGGGGTCGAACAACAGGTAAACCAGGGGCAGGCGTCAAAGTCTAGTGAGACTTCGGCAAAGCCGGTCCACCCCAAGGTCACCCTAGACTGGAGCGGTGAGCCTCTACCGTGACGAGGGCGTCGTCCTGCGAACCCAGAAGCTGGGTGAGGCAGACAGGATCGTGACCCTTCTCACCAAGCGCACGGGCAAGGTGCGCGGCGTCGCCAAGGGTGTGCGCCGCACCACCTCCAGATTCGGCGCGCGCCTTGAGCCTTTCACGCATGTCGATCTCCAGTTGCACGTGGGGCGCACACTGGACGTGGTCACGCAGGCGGAGACCATCCACCCGTACGGCGAGTCGCTGGCCCACGACTATCCCCGCTACACGGCGGGCAGCGCGATGCTGGAGACCGCCGACCGCCTCACCCAGGGGGAGAAGGAGCCGGCGCTCAGGCAGTTCCTGCTGCTGGTGGGCGGGTTGCGCACGCTGTCCGACGGCAGCCACGAGCCCAGGCTGGTGCTCGACGCCTATTTCCTGCGCTCGCTCGCGGTCGCCGGTTACGCGCCCGCGCTGCAGGAGTGCGCCAGGTGCAGGGCTGAGACGGTGCGGGCGTTCGCCATCGTGGCGGGCGGAGCGGTGTGCGGGGCGTGCCGTCCCGCGGGCGCCGCCGTACCCGCTGGAGAGACCCTCGCCCTGATGACGGCGCTGCTGCGCGGCGACTGGGCCATGGCGGACGCCTCGGAGGCGCGCCATCGCACGGAGTGCAGCGGACTGGTCGCCGCCTACCTGCAGTGGCACCTCGAACACGGCATCCGTTCTCTCCGCCACGTAGAAAGGGAACCAGCACGGTGAACGTCCGTCCTCCCACCCCGCACCCCTCGGGTGCGGTGCCCCCGCCCATCCCGCGGGACCTGGTGCCGAAGCACGTCGCGATCGTCATGGACGGTAACGGCCGATGGGCCAAGCAGCGCGGCCTGCCGAGGACGGAGGGGCACAAGGCGGGCGAGGCGTCGCTGTTCGACGTCATCGAGGGCGCGCTGGAGCTGGGCGTCCCGTACCTGAGCGCCTACGCCTTCTCCACGGAGAACTGGAAGCGCTCGCCCGACGAGGTCCGCTTCCTCATGGGCTTCAACCGTGACGTGATCCGCCGTCGCCGCGACGAGTTGAACGCGATGGGCGTGCGGGTGCGCTGGGCGGGCAGGCCTGGACGGCTGTGGAAGAGCGTCATCTCCGAGCTGCAGGACGCCGAGGAGATGACCAGGAACAACCGCACGCTCACCCTGCAGTTCTGCGTCAACTACGGCGGCCAGGCCGAGATCGTCGACGCCGCGGTCAAGCTCGCGCACGACATCGCGGCGGGCAAGGTCAAGCCCGGCAAGGTGACCGAGAAGGTGTTCGCCCGCTACCTCGACGAGCCCGACATCCCCGAGGTCGACCTGTTCGTCCGCTCGTCCGGTGAGCAGCGCTTCTCCAACTTCCTGCTGTGGCAGTCGGCCTACGCCGAGATGGTCTTCCTCAACAGGCTCTGGCCCGACTTCGACCGCAGGGACCTGTGGGAGGCGTGCGAGATCTTCGCCAAGCGCGACAGGCGATACGGCGGAGCGGTCCCCAACCAGGTGGTGTGAGGCCGGGCGGCGCCCGGCTGACGCGGGGAGAGTCAGCCCCGGCGGGCGCGGGCCCTGCGCTTGCCCTCGTGCATGGCCTGCACCCTGGCGACGGGGATGGTGTGCCCCTCCTCGACGAGGTCGGCGGGCAGCCGCTGCGGCTCGGGCATGAGCTCGGCCCACGGGTCGCCGTCGCCGGCCAGTTCGGCGGCGGTGCGGACGGTGAAGTCGGCGGGTGTGACCCGATCGAGGTCAGCCCATGCCACGGGGAACGACACGGTCGCTCCAGGGCGGACGCGCGGGCTGTAGGCGGCCACGACCGTCGCCCCGCCCGCCCTGGTCGAGTCGAGGAAGACCTTGCCCTCGCGGTCCTCCCTGATGAAGGCCGTGGTGGCGAGGGCGGGGTCGAGGCGCTCGGCCCGCGCGGCGAGAGCCCGGGTGGCGGCGGCGACATCCGCCATCGCCATGCCCTTCTCGAGCGGGACGAAGACGTGCAGTCCCTTCGCGCCGCTGGTCTTGACCGCCCCGGACAGCCCGGCGTCGTCCAGCGCCTGGCGGATCAGCCCGGCGGCGCGCACCACCATCGGGAAGTCGTCGGCGACCGGCGGGTCGAGGTCGAGCACGAGGTGGGTGGGGTGCTCCCAGTCGTCCGCGCGCACCAGCGTCGGGTGGTACTCCACCGCCCGCTGGTTGGCGAACCACAGCAGGGTCCTGCGGTCGTCGCACAGGGCGTAGGAGACCTCCCTGCGCGACGTCTCCGCCCACAGCGTGACCCTGCGAATCCACGAGGGCGCGTAGGACGGAACATTCTTCTGCATGAACGGCGCCTGGCCCGCCCGTACCCTGACCACCGACAGCGGTCGCCCCCGCAGCGCGGGCACGACGCGGTCGCGCATGGCGTCGAGGTAGTCGACCAGATCGCGCTTGGTCACGCCCGCGTCGTCGAACAGCGGCTGGTCGAGATTGGTCAGCGAGACCTCGTCCCTGACCTCGTCGGTGGTCACCTGATCATCATGCCCGGCGCCGCGCCCGGTATGCGGCGACATGCATGCGGTTGCCGCACGTACGGCTGTCGCAGTAGACGCGTGACCTGTTGCGCGACTCGTCCACGAAGACGTGGTCGCAGTCGGGCGCCGAGCAGGTGCGCAGCCGCTCCCACTCACCCTCGACCAGCAGGTGCGCCAGCGCGATACCGCAGTCGGCGGCCAGGTGCTCGGCCAGCGAGGCGTCGGGCGCGAAGTAGTGCATGTGGAGCGGATGACCGTCGTGCTCGGTCAGGCGCGGAGTGATGCGCGTGTCCGCGAGCAGCGCGTTGACCAGCCGCAGCGCGGTGGCCTGCTCGGTCGCGGTGAAGACGCGGTGAAGGTCCTCGCGCAGCATCCTGACCTGCCCCAGGTCCTTGGGGGTGAGGGTCTGGATGCCGCTGACCTGGCGCGCCCTGACGAACTCGGCGAGGTCGTCGAGGTCGCTGAGGCCTTCGTCGCCTCCGGTCGCCGGTGAGGTGTTCACCAGGTCGACGACGGTGGCGAGCGAATACACCATGTCATGGCCAAACGGCATGTCAGCTCCTGTCGTGGCCTACTCCAGCGTGGGGGCACAGCGTATCTCCCGCGCGGGGTGCCAGGGGGCTTCCTCTGGTTCACATACCCGTTTCCGCGCCCTTCGGACCGCCGCGGACTCAGGAGGCGCGTACGGCGGCCGAGCAGGAGGCGCAGGTGCCGAAGACCTCGACGGTGTGGGTGACCTCGGTGAACCCGTGATCGGCGCCGACGGCCTCGGCCCAGCGCTCGACATCGGGCCCGGCCACCTCGACCGTACGGCCGCAGCGGCGGCAGACCAGGTGATGGTGGTGGTCGCCGCTGGCGCAGGCCCGGTAGACCGACTCCCCGTCGTCGGTGCGCAGCACGTCGACCTCGCCGCCGTCGGCCAGCGCCTGGAGCGCCCGGTAGACCGTGGTCAGGCCGATCTTGGCGCCGTCGGAGCGCATCTCGGCGTAGACGTCCTGCGCGCTGCGGAAACCGTCGCTCCTGCGAAGGGTGTCGTGAACGGCATCGCGACGAGTGGTCATGGGTTGCTCTCCTGGGTTCGGCCTCGCCGTACGAATCTACCGACCCCGAGGGCCAGCACGAAGCCGGCGAGAGCGAGAAGCACGATGGCGGCGCCCGGCGGCACTTTGGCGGAGAAGGTGGAGCTCAGCAGCCCGCCCACGGCCGCCACGACGCCGAAGACCATCGACAGCAGCATGGTGGCCCGAAAGCCCCTGGTGAACTGCTGGCTGGTGGCCACAGGGATCACCATGAGCGCGCTGACCAGCAGCAACCCCACCACACGCATGGCGATCACGACGGTGAGCGCGGCGGTGACGGCGATGAGCAGGCTCAGGAACCGCACGGGCAGTCCGCTGGCCTTGGCCACCTCCTCGTCCTGGCAGAGCACGAACAGCTCCCTGCCGAAGACCGCCACGACCGCGATCACGGCGACGGCCAGCGCGCCGATGACCCACAGATCCTCGCCGGTCACGCTGGCGATCGCGCCGAACAGGTAGGAGGTCAGCTTGGAGTTGCTGCCCCCTGGGGCGATCGAGATCAACATCACCCCGCCCGCGATGCCGCCGTAGAACAGCAGCGCCAGCGCGACGTCACCACTGGTACGGCCGCGCGCCCGCACCAGCTCGATGGCCACCGCGCCGACGACCGACACCAGGACGGCGGTCAGCACGGGCGCGGTCCCGGTGAGGAAGCCGAGCGCCACGCCGGTCAGCGCCACGTGGCCGATGCCGTCGCCGAGCAGGGCGAGGCGGCGCTGCACGATGAAGGTGCCGACGAGCGGCGCGCAGAGCCCGACCAGCAGCGCGGCGATCACCGCCCGCTGCATGAAGGGAAGCTGGAGCAGCTCGATCACGCCTCTGCCCGCCATCCCGCCAGCGGGCCCCCGACGGGCTCCTCGGCGTGGGGGTGGACGTGCTCGTGCCCCGGTTTGGCGCAGTCGCCCTCGGGCCGCGGCGGCACCCCGTCGTGGGCGATCACGCCGTCGCGGACGACGACGCCCCTGGTGATGAGCGGCTCGAGCGGGCCCAGCTCGTGCATGACGAGCACGATCGTCCTGCCTTCGGCCACCAGCGTGGTGAGGGTGTCGGCGAGCAGCCGCTGGCTGCCGGCGTCGACGCCGGCGTTGGGCTCGTCCATGACGTACACGTCGGGCTCGCCGGCGAGCGCGCGGGCGATGAGCACCCGCTGCTGCTGGCCGCCCGACAGGTTCTGGACCGAGTCGCCCGCCCTGTCGGCCAGCGCCACATACTCCAGCGCGTCCTCCACGGCCCGCCGGTCGGCGGCGGTGGTCGGGCGCAGGCGGCGCTGGCGCGCGATCCTGCCGGACGCGACGACCTCGCGGACCGTGGCGGGCACGCCGCCGCCCACCTGGAGCCGCTGGGGCACGTAGCCCACGCGCCACCACTCGCGGAACCTCGCGGGCGGCCTGCCGTACAGGAGGGTCTGGCCCCCGGACAGGGGAGTGAGGCCGAGCATGGCCCTGACCAGGGTGGACTTGCCCGATCCGTTGGCCCCCATGATGGCGACGACCTCGCCGGAGCAGACGGTCAGATCCACGCCGCGAAGCACGGACCGGCGGTCCAGGGTCACCTGACCGCCGGTCATGTCGAATACTGCTGTCACGCTGTGCATCCCAGTGCGGTTCGCAGGGTCGAGAGGTTCTGTCGCATGGCCGACAGATAGTCGCCGCCGGACGGCCGGCTCTCCATGGGGTCGAGCACCGCGGTCTTCGCCCCCACCTCATTGGCGAGGACCTCGGCGACCTTGGGGCTGACGAGGGCCTCAGTGAAGATGGTAGTGACGTTCTCGGCCTTGGCGACCTTGGAGACCTCGGCGATGCGGGCGGGGGACGGCTCGGCCTCGGGGTCCATCGTGATGCCGACCTGCTTGAGCTTGTAGCGGTCGGCCAGGTAGCCGAACGCCGCGTGCGCGGTCACGATCGACCTGGTCGAGCAGGTGCCCAGCCCTTTGGCGTACTCCTGGTCGAGAGCGGTGAGCGCGGCGACGGTCTTGGCGGCGCGGTCCTTGTAGGCCTGGGCGTGCGCGGGGTCGATCGCGGCGAGCCGCTCGCCCAGCTTGGTGGCGACCCCCGCGAACCTGCTCGGGTCGAGCCACAGGTGCGGGTCGTAGGCGACCTCGTGCTCGTGCTCGTGCGCCTCCGCGCCCCCGTCCGCTGCCTCCGCCTCCGTCGCGGGCAGCGTCTGTACGGCGGCGGCCGCGTCGAACCCCTTGTCGCCCGCGTTCTGCTCGACCGCCTCGTCCACCGCGGGCTGCAGGCCCTTGACGTAGGCGGTGAGCGTGGCCCCGCCGACGTCGGCGACCTGCTGCGGCGTCAGCTCCAGGTCGTGCGGCTCGACGCCGGGCGCGGTCAGCGTCTCGACGGAGACGGCGGAGCCTGCGATCTGCTCGGTCAGCCACTGCAGCGGGTAGAAGGCGGCCACGACCTTCGCCTTCTCGCCGGGCTTCACGGCGGCGGGGGAGGTCTCGGCGGCGCCTGACCCGCAGGCGGCGGCGGTGACCAGGAGCGTTCCACCGGTCAACAGGGTGAGAAAACGGGTCTTAAGGGGCATCACATCCGTCAGTATGGACCAGAATGAAAATGGTTGTCAAAGTCCCCGTGGAGTGCCGGCGGGGGCCCGGCGCGTAAGGTCAAGGGAGCCTTCATGCTCGTGTGCATGGCAAGGTTCGTCTCGTGAGCACGAACGCAGCAGGCCACCCGACCGGCGGCCATGGGCACAGCGGAAGCGTGAGCTGGCCCGAAGCACGCGCCATCGCACTGCGCGCCGCGCCCGCGTGGCCGGTGGCGGAGGTGCCTCTGCCCATGGCGTACGGCTGCCGCCTGGCCCGTCCGCTACGGGCGCTCGCCGCGGTGCCCGGTGTGGACGTCTCGGCCATGGACGGCTACGCGGTCGCGGGGGAGCAGGGCCCGTGGCGCGTCGTCGGCAGGGTACTGGCTGGAGGGCACGCGCACGCCGAGGTGCTGAAGCCGGGATGCGCGGTGGAGATTGCCACGGGAGCGCAGGTCCCCGAGGGCGCGACCGCGGTCCTGCAGTACGAGGCGGCCGTCGAAACCCCCGCACCCCCGCGAGATGCCGCGCCCGGCAGGGGCTCAGCCGCGGGCAGGACGTCGGCTGTCTCGGGTGATGGAGGGGAGGCCCCGCCGGATCGGGAGGCGGCCGGGCCGGAGGCTTCCCGTGAGGCCGAGGTACTGGTGCACGGGGTGGTCGAGGAGGGGCGGCACATCCGCCGGCGCGGGGAGGACATCGGGCTGGACGAGGTCGTCCTCGCGGCCGGGACCACGGTGACGCCCGCGGTGCTCGGGCTGGCTGCCGCGCTGGGGCACGATGTGCTCGCCGTCCATCGACGTCCCGAGGTGGCGGTGCTGGTGACGGGGGACGAGGTGGTGGACGAGGGCCTGCCCGAGCCGGGACGGGTGCGTGACGCGATCGGTCCGTTCCTGCCCGGGCTGGTCGAGTGGGCGGGGGGCAGGACGGGCGCCCGCCTCAGGCTCCCGGACGGCGTCGCCCCGCTCCAAGCCGCCCTCCGCCGCCATCCGGAAGCCGCAGGAGGCGGCCAGGTGGGAGGCGCGGGCGAGGCGGAGGTGATCGTGGTGTGCGGGGCCTCGTCCAAGGGACCTGCCGATCACCTGCGTGCCGTGCTGGACGAACTGGGCGCTGACGTGCTGGTCGACGGTGTCGCCGTGCGGCCGGGCCATCCGCAGCTCTTGGCCCGCCTGCCCGGTGGACGGCTGGTCGTCGGCCTGCCGGGAAACCCGTTCGCGGCGCTGGCGGCGGCGTTGACGCTGCTGGTCCCTGTCCTCAAGGGCGAGCGGTACGAGCCGGGCGAGCGCACGACCCTCGCTGGAGCGGCGAAGGCACGACAACCGGCCACCGACAGCAACCGGGGCGCAGCGGTTCAGCAGGGTCCAGGTCAGCAGGGTCCAGGTCAGCGGGGCTCAGTTCAACAGGGTTCTGGGCAGTTGGGGGAGGCTCGGCAGGGTTTCGGTTGGCAGGGGCCGGACATTCGGGAGGGGCTGCGGGCCCGCGGGTTGGCGCATCACAAGGACACGCGGTTGGTGCCCGTGCGCAGGTCGGGGAAGGGGGCCGTGCCTGTTGGGCACGATCGTCCCGGCTCGCTCTGGGGGGCCGCGCTCGCCGACGCGTTGGCCGTGATTCCGCCCAGGTGGGACGGCGAGCCGGTGGAGTTGCTCGACCTGCCGGACTGACACGGACGCGGTGACAGGGATGGCCAACGCCGCTGCGGTTCGCTGGTGCGGGCCGTCACCCAAGGGCAGCAGGGTGAGCGGCTGCCCGGCAACTTCCCGAACTACACGATGCTCTCCCACTGAGCGCGATGGAGGTGACCGCGTCGAGGGTGGCGCTGCCGGGACGCAGGTAGTCGTTGTGGCCTCCGTCGCCCCCGTCGAAGACCCTGGCGCCGAACCCGTCGCCGACGGGATCGGCGCCGAAGCCGATGGGGCCGAGCCGTACTCCCGCCCTGAACACGTCGTCCTTCCTGGACAGCGTGGCCCACACCCTGGCGGGCGTGCGCAGCTCGGCCCTGGTGGCCACGCCCATGCCGGGGCTGCCGAGCGCGACGATGTCGTCGACGGGCAGTCCGGGCGCGGCCTTCCCGCACACCACCGTGCCGTAGCTGTGGCAGACCAGGGTGATCCGCTTCCTGTCGCCCAGCGCCGTCACCAGCGTGCGCAGCGCCTTGGCGCCCTTGGCGGCGGGCAGCGTGGTGAGCACGTCCCAGTCGGTCATCTCGGGCGCGTCGTAACCGAGCCAGCCGATGACGGCCACCTTGCCGCCGGGCTCCAGCGCCGCCGCCCTGGCGTGCAGCGCCTTCGCCGCACCGGCGGGGGAGGCGGAGGCGCCGTCGAAGTCGCGCAGGCCGAACCCGGTGCCGGGGACGAAGACGATCACCTTCGTGGCCGTGGCCAGATCGCCGACCACCTCGATCGCCCGCCCGTCGCCGGCCTGGTCGTAGGCCAGCAGCTGGCGGCCGGGCCCTGCGGCAGCGGCGTTGGCGGTGTAGCGCTCGCCCAGTGCCGCCGCCGTCATCGCGGGCAACTCCAGCGGGCTCGTGCCGGGCAGGCAACCGGCGCCTGTGGCGCACAGCACGAGCACGACACCGACCAGAAAACGACGCATGACTCCGGACCGTACGTCACCGCGACGCTAGCTCGCGTCACGCTCAGGTCGGATCCCCGGGGTGGGCCTTCAGAACTAGAAGGCGCCGAACCTGTCGGCCGCCACGAGGATGAGGAAGGTCAGCATCACCACGCGCAGCAGCTTGCCGCCGACGCCGAGCGAGGGCCACGACAGGTAGGCCAGCCACCCGATGAACGCGGCCACCGGCAGCACCGCGACCCCGCCGAGCCAGCTGTCGAGCACGAACCCCGCCAGCAGCAGGATCACCAGCAGCGCGGGCGCGACCCAGCGCGGCACCTGCGTGAACAGGAACGTGATGGGTACGGCGCTGCGCTGCTCGACCGCCTTGCGCACGCCCGTGGCGCCAGGCGTGAAGAACTGCTCGCCAGGCGGGAGGGGCTTTCGAGTGGCCACCTGACGAGCCTAGCGCGGCACCCGCCCGCCCCTGAAGATTCGCCACAGAACCCACGCCTGGATCATCCCGATGGGCAGCAGCGAGCCCGGCAGGTAGGACGCGACGAGCGAGAGGGGGAGCGCGAGCGGGATCCAGTAGACGAGGGCGAAGCTGCCCGCCTCGTAGGCGGACGCCACGATCCCGAACACCGCTGCCGAGGTCACGAGCAGCAGGTAGACCATGGAGACGACCAGCGCCACCCGCCCTCGCCGGTAGCCGTCCGCCCGGTCGCCGAGCGTCTCGGCGGGACTGCGGCCCCTGATCAGCAGCCAGACGAGCACCGCCTGCACGATGCCCGCGATCGTGTAGGCGCCGGCGGCCGAAGGCAGCAGCCCCAGGCGGCGCAGGCCGTAGGGGAGGAGGGAGACGGGTGAGGTGAGCTCCCCCAGCGGGCCCTCGCCGCTGAGCTCGTCGACCTGCCCCGTGAGGGTGGCGACGCTCAGATAGCCGACCACGGCGAGGTAGGCGGCCGCGGCGGCGAGCGCGAGCTGGGAGCGGCGGATCCTGAAGAGCACGCATCAGGATAGGCCTCTTGTCTGACATCCTGGATCGCGTGCTCGCACTGATTCGCTACACCGTCCCCGAGGCGCGCTCCCAAGAGTTCCTCAAGCAAGGCCAGGAGATCATCGACGTGCTCGCCGCGCAGCCAGGCTACGTGCGCGGGCGCCTGTGCCGCTCGGTCGACGAGCCCAACCTGTGGGCTCTGGTCAGCGAGTGGGAGGGCGCGGGCTTCTACCGCCGCGCGCTGTCGGCCGCCAGGATGGCGATGTATCCCCTCATGATCCTCATGGTCAACGAGCCCAGCGCCTTCGAGGACGTCTACGTTTCCGTAAGAGACGAATAGTCGCGCGCGGGGGCTGCCGGATGTCCCCTAAGCTGGGATCTCATCAATTCCACTCGCCGACCTCCAGCCGGAAAGAGATTCAGCCAATGGCACGCCGGACCGACGTCATGGACACGATCGTCAGCCTCGCCAAGCGACGGGGGCTCGTCTACCCGTCGAGCGAGATCTACGGAGGCCTGCGCGCGTCGTGGGACTACGGTCCGCTGGGCGTGGAGCTGAAGAACAACGTGAAGCGCCAGTGGTGGCTGTCGATGGTGCAGGCCCGCGAAGACGTGGTCGGCCTCGACTCCTGCGTCATCCTGGCCCCCGAGGTGTGGCAGGCCAGCGGCCACGTCGAGACCTTCACCGACCCGCTGACCGAGTGCCAGTCCTGCCACAAGCGCTTCCGCGCCGACCACCTCACCGAGGCCTACGAGGAGAAGCACGGCAGGCCCCCCGAGAACGGCCTGGCCGACATCACCTGCCCCAACTGCGGCAACAAGGGCGGCTTCACCGAGCCGCGCCAGTTCAGCGGCCTGCTGAAGACCTACCTCGGCCCCGTCGAGGACGAGTCGGGCCTGGCCTACCTGCGCCCCGAGACCGCGCAGGGCATCTTCATCAACTACGCCAACGTGCAGCAGTCGGCGCGCAAGAAGGTGCCGTTCGGCATCGGCCAGATCGGCAAGTCGTTCCGCAACGAGATCACGCCGGGCAACTTCATCTTCCGCACCCGCGAGTTCGAGCAGATGGAGATGGAGTTCTTCGTCAAGCCCGGCACCGACGAGGAGTGGCACCAGTACTGGATCGACGAGCGCTACCGCTGGTACTCCGACCTGGGCATCAACAAGGACAACCTCCGGCTCTACGAGCACCCGAAGGAGAAGCTGTCCCACTACTCCAAGCGCACCGTCGACGTGGAGTACCGCTTCAACTTCGCCGGCTCCGAGTGGGGTGAGCTCGAGGGCATCGCCAACCGCACCGACTTCGACCTCAACGCTCACTCCAAGGCGTCGGGCGTCGACCTGTCGTTCTTCGAGCAGGACACGGGCGAGCGCTACGTGCCCTACGTCATCGAGCCGGCCGCCGGTGTCGACCGCGCCACGCTGACCTTCCTGCTCGACGCCTACACCGAGGACGAGGCGCCCAACGCCAAGGGCGTCATGGAGAAGCGCACGGTGCTGCGCCTCGACCACAGGCTCGCGCCCGTCAAGGTCGCGGTCCTGCCGCTGTCGCGCAACGCCGACCTGTCGCCCAAGGCCAAGGATCTGGCCGCCCAGCTGCGCAAGCGCTGGAACGTCGAGTTCGACGACGCGGGCGCCATCGGCCGCCGCTACCGGCGCCAGGACGAGATCGGCACGCCGTTCTGCATCACGGTCGACTTCGACACCCTCGAGGACCACGCCGTGACCATCCGCGAGCGCGACTCGATGGGCCAGGAGCGCATCGCGCTCGACCAGGTCGAGTCCTACCTGCGTCAGCATCTCAACGACTGATCCCTGAACCGGCGGGAGGGCGAGCCTCCCCTCTCGCCGGGCTCGTCGGCGTCGGATCTGAGTACCCCTGTACTCATGTGGGCCATCTGTGGCGCGATCTACGTTTCGGCCATGAGACGAGCAATCACCGTCGGGATGGCCGCCGCGCTCGCCGTCGCGGGCGCGGCGGCCCCCGCCCTGGCGCTTCCCGCCGTCCCCGCCTCCGCGCGGACGTGCGGCTTCGAGATCCGCGACCAGCAGATCCAGATCCGCTACGACCAGCTCGGCGGCCGTGCCGTACTCGGCTGCCCGGTCGGCGACGCGCAGGAGACCTTCGAGCCTCCGGGCCGGCGCCAGTCCTTCGACTACGGGCAGATCGCCTTCTCCCACGTCAACGGCCAGATGCGGGTGCTGTCGGTCAGCTTCGTCCGGCACCAGCGCAAGATCAGGTTCATGTTCGGGCGCGCCTTCGAGGGTGGCAGGTTCTCGATGCGCATCTGGGGGAACGGCGTCGCGCGCATCCCGAGGACGTTCACCACCTCGGCGGCCAAGCCCGTCGAGACCTACGACCTCGTCGACCCCTACTCGGCTCGCACGTACCGCTTCGACGTGCGGGCCGACGTCTGCGGCACGCAGCCGGGATGCTCGACCGGCACCTACAGGCAGCCGTGGGCGTGGGCCGAGTGGAAGTACCAGCTCAAGATCGACAACGGCTGACCTCAGGCCAGGTACGTGCCGAACCAGTCCGTGAGCCGCTGGTAGGCCTGGGCCGCCGCCTGCGCGTTGTACCGCGGGCCCGTGTCGTTGAAGAACGCGTGGCCGACGCCGGGGAAGGTGACGATCTCGTGCTTGAGACCCGCCTTCTCCAGCGCGGCCCTCGCGGCGTCGCGGGTGGCGTTCACCCTGTCGTCCAGTTGAGCGTAGACGGCGAGGACGGCCGCCTTGCTGCCGGTGAAGTCGGCGCCGTCGGGCAGCGGGCCGTAGAACGGCGCCGCCGCCGACAGCCGCGGTTCGGCGTTGGCCAGCAGCAGCCACGTCATGCCGCCGCCGAAGCAGAACCCCACCATGCCGAGCTTGGCGCCCTCCTCGCGCTTGCCCAGCTCGGTCACGGCCGCCTTCATGTCGGCGACGAACCGCTCGGGCGGGATCTCGCCGAGCTTGGCCATGACCTGCGCCGTGTCGCTGAAGGACTCCGTGCCGCCCTCGCGCGACAGCAGGTCGAGCGCCAGCGAGGAGTAGCCGTCGGCCGCCAGCCGTCCCGCGACCGAGCGGATGTGGTCGTTGAGCCCGCGGTTCTCGTGGATGACCAGGACCGCTCCCTTGGGCTCCCGCGCCTTCGCCCACGCTGCCCGCAGGGTCACGCCCTCGGGTCCGGCGAACGTGACGGCCTCGGTCGGGAGCGGTGCGGGCCCGGCGGGGGAGGCGGGCGCGCTGGACGCGGGGCTGGGGGTGGGCGTGGCCGTCGCGGCGACCTCCGCATCCGCCCCGCACGCGGCCAGCAGTGCGGTGGCGGCAGGCAGGCCGACTCCGAGCAGGCCGAGCCTGCGCAGTGCCTCACGGCGGGGGATGAGCCCTTCGACATGATCGAGTGCGATCTCTTCCGCGAGGTAGCGCTTGAAGGGTGACATCATGCCCGGATCGTAAGCCGCACCAGCGAAAGCCCCGGTAAAGCTCGCCATGGCCCGAGCGGTGCGCGACCGAAAATTCCGACAAAGGCAAGCGTCACGGCTGGAAGGCGGGGCGGGTCACGGCGTCGCGCGAGGGGCGGAGACGGCGGTGCCGACGATGATTCACTCGCCGAAGGTCGTCAACATATAGGTTGGCTCGGAATACGAGGACTTCTGAGCCATTGGCGGGAAATATGCCGGAAATGCTGGACGGGCGCTACCAGCTGGACGAGCCGATCGGGCGCGGCGGAATGGGCGAGGTCTGGCGGGGACACGACCCGCGGACCGGCAGGGCCGTCGCCGTCAAGATTCTCGCGCCGCAGGTGACGCAGCCCGCGGCCCGTGAGCGGTTCGCTCGCGAGGCGCGGGCCGCCGCCCAGATCGTGCACACGAACGTGGTGACCGTTTTCGACACCGGTGAGCAGAACGGGCGACCGTACCTGGTGATGGAGCTGCTGACGGGCCGCAGCCTTGCCGACGAGCTCGCCGACGGCCACCGGTACAACATCCCCGAGGTGTGCCGCCTGATGAGCCAGGCCGCCTCGGGGCTCGACGCCGCGCACAAGGCCGGGGTGGTCCACCGCGATGTGAAGCCCGCGAACCTGCACAGGACGGCGGACGGCACGCTCAAGATCGTCGACTTCGGCATCGCGCAGGTGGCCAGCGAGACCTCCCGCCTGACGACGGTCGGGACGGTCGTCGGCACGGCCGCCTACCTGGCCCCCGAGCAGATCAACGGCGAGCCCGGCACCGCGGCCTCCGACCTGTACGCGCTGGGCTGCGTCGCCTACGAGCTGCTCTGCGGCCAGCCGCCGTTCTCGGGCGGCGCGGCCGACCTCATGCGCAAGCACGTCTTCGAGGCGCCCGCCCCGCCCAGCCAGGTACGCCCCGACGTGCCCCCAGGCCTCGACAGGCTGGTGCTGTCGATGCTGGCCAAGGACCCCGCCGACCGGCCCGCCAACGCCGAGCAGGTACGGCAGGCCTTCGCCGCCTTCGCCTTCCCTGCGACCGTGCCGAACCCGCTGCCCCATGCCGCGCCGAACCCGACGGCCGTCCTGCCGTCCCATGACCACGCGCAGACGACGGACCTGCGCGGCACCCCCGCCGTGCCCGTGACGGGCGCGATGCTGACCGGCGGGGGTGCGCCGCCCGAGCCCTCGTCGCCCAACAAGAAACTGGCGCTCCAGGCGCTCGCCGGGGTGGCGGTGATCGCGGCGGTGGCGATCGGGGTGACGCTGCTCAACAGCGGAGGAGGGACACCGGACCCCACTCCCACTCCCACGCCCACGTCCGCGGCGGTCACGACCACCGAGCCGGAGCCGGCGCCCTCCGCCTCATCCACCCCCGAGCCGTCGTCGCTGATCGAGGCGGAGACGCCGGGGCCCGACGACGAGGAGAGCGACGAGGGCGACGACCCCTACGTGGGCGACGCCGGCGAATACACGCCTGCCGACGGCTGGGTGCCGTGGCTCGAAGGCTTCGACAAGGCGGTCTTTAAGCAGGAGGCGGCGGGCGGAATCGATCCTGGCCTGGCGAAGAAGGCCCACGACCACATTCGCGAGGCGGCCCGGCTGGCACAGAGCGGCGGCGAGGCGGAGGCGCGGGAGAAGGCACTCAGGGTCACCAGGGATCTGCTCAAGGCGGAGCAGAAGGGCAAGCTGAAGAACGGCCCGGTGCTGCAGTACGTGCGCAAGGCCGGTCTGGGCTAGAACGGGAACGAACGGCGCCGGAGATCACCTCCGGCGCCGTTGTCATGTCCGCCGACCGCGTTCAAAAAATTGGTTTAAACCAATTGGTATAAACCACTGAATTTACATTGGATTAGACCGGTAGATGTACCCTGAGCAGGAGAAACATCGACTTAACCGATGAGTGCAGTTTCGGGAGGTTCTTTATCGGTAGAGTCCGGAACGGAGGCGTTCGCAAAGGAGTTGTGGTGGCCAAGTACGTTTACGACTTCACCGAGGGCAACAAGGATCTCAAGGATCTTCTCGGGGGAAAGGGCGCCAATCTGGCCGAGATGACGAATCTCGGTCTGCCCGTCCCCCCTGGATTCACGATCACCTCTCAGGCGTGCCGCCACTATCTGGCGGAGGGCGCGGTCCCCGACGGGCTCGAGGCGGAGGTCGCCGAGCACCTGAAGGCGCTGGAGTCCGCCATGGGCAGGAAGCTCGGGCAGGCCGACGACCCATTGCTGGTCAGCGTGCGCTCAGGCGCCAAGTTCTCCATGCCGGGCATGATGGAGACGGTCCTGAACATCGGGCTCAACGACGAGTCGGTCCACGGCCTGGCCAAGCAGGCGGGCGGCAACGACCGCTTCGCGTGGGACTCCTACCGCAGGCTCATCCAGATGTTCGGCAAGACCGTGCAGGGCATCGACGGCGAGCTGTTCGAGCACGCCCTCGAGTCGCTCAAGGGCTCCCGCCAGGACACCGACCTGTCGGCCGAGGAACTGCAGGGCCTGGTCGAGACGTACAAGGGCATCGTGCGCGAGCAGACGGGCAAGGACTTCCCCGCCGACCCGCGCGAGCAGATGCGGCTGGCCGTCATGGCGGTCTTCGACTCGTGGAACGCTCCCCGCGCCGTTCTCTACCGCCGCCAGGAACGCATCCCCACCGACCTGGGCACCGCGGTCAACATCGTGGCCATGGTCTTCGGCAACCTCGGCGAGGACTCGGGCACCGGCGTCGCCTTCACCCGCGACCCCGGCTCGGGCCAGCAGGGCATCTACGGCGACTACCTCCAGAACGCACAGGGTGAGGACGTCGTCGCCGGCATCCGCAACACCATCCCGCTGCAGGAGCTCGAGCGCATCGACAAGACCTCCTACGACGAGCTGCTGCAGATCATGGAGAAGCTGGAGAACCACTACCGCGACCTGTGCGACATCGAGTTCACGATCGAGCGCGGCAAGCTCTGGATGCTGCAGACCCGAGTAGGCAAGCGGACCGCCGGCGCGGCGTTCCGCATCGCGACCCAGCTCGTCGACCAGGGACTCATCACCCTCGACGAGGCCGTGACCAGGGTCAGCGGCGACCAGCTCGCCCAGCTGATGTTCCCCAGGTTCTGCGCTGACGGCGAGCGCAAGCGCATCACCAAGGGCATGAACGCCTCGCCCGGCGCCGCCGTCGGCAAGGTGGTCTTCTCCTCCGAGCGGGCCGTGGAGCTGGCCGCCGCCGGCGAGGACGTGATCCTGGTCAGGCGCGAGACCAACCCCGACGACCTGGCGGGCATGATCGCCGCCCAGGGCGTGCTCACCTCGCGCGGCGGCAAGACCTCGCACGCGGCCGTGGTCGCGCGCGGCATGGGCAAGACCTGCGTCTGCGGGGCCGAGGAGCTGGAGGTCTCCACAGGCGAGCGCCGCTTCACCGCGCCGGGCGGCATCACCGTCAGTGAGGGCGACGTCATCTCCATCGACGGCAGCACGGGCGAGGTCTTCCTCGGCGAGGTGCCGGTGGTCGACTCGGCCGTCGTGGAGTACTTCGAGGGCAGCGAGCCGGCCGACGAGCTGGTCCGCGCGGTCGACCGGATCATGCGGCACGCCGACTCGGTGCGGCGGCTCGGGGTGCGGGCCAACGCCGACAACCCCGAGGACGCGGCCCGCGCCGTGCGGTTCGGGGCGGAGGGGATCGGGCTGTGCCGTACGGAGCACATGTTCCTCGGCGACCGCAGGCAGCTGGTAGAGGACCTCGTCCTGGCCGGTGACGCCGACGAGCGCCAGGCCGCGCTGGACGCTCTCGAACCTCTCCAGAAGTCCGACTTCATCGGGATCTTCGAGGCCATGGAGGGGCGGCCGGTCACCATCCGCCTCATCGACCCTCCGCTGCACGAGTTCCTGCCCGACCTCGTGGACCTGTCGGTCAAGGTCGCCAAGGGCGACGCCTCAGACAAGGACCGCGCGCTGCTGACCGCCGTCAAGCGGCTGCACGAGCAGAACCCGATGCTCGGCCTGCGAGGCGTACGGCTCGGCCTCGTCATCCCCGGCCTGTTCGCCATGCAGGTCAGGGCCATCGCCGACGCCGCTCGCGCGGTTCAGGGAGCCAGGCCGGAGATCATGATCCCGCTGGTCGCCGCCGTGCAGGAGCTGGAGGCGGTCCGCGAGGAGGCCGCCGCGATCCTGGAGGAGGCGGGCGTCGACGCGCTCATCGGCACCATGATCGAGACGCCGAGGGCCGCGCTCACCGCAGGTCAGATCGCCGAGGCCGCGGAGTTCTTCTCCTTCGGCACCAACGACCTGACCCAGATGACGTGGGGTTTCTCCCGCGACGACGTCGAGGCCGCGTTCTTCTCCCGCTACCTGGAGATGGGCATCTTCGGCGTCTCGCCGTTCGAGACCCTCGACAGGGACGGCGTCGGCCGCCTCGTCAGGATCGCGACGGAGGAGGGCAGGAAGTCCAATCCCGACGTCAAGCTCGGCATCTGCGGCGAGCACGGCGGCGACCCCGACTCCGTCCACTTCTGCCACGAGGCGGGGCTCGACTATGTGTCCTGCTCGCCGTTCCGCATCCCCGTGGCGCGCCTGGAGGCGGGCCGCGCGGTGCTGACCGGCGAATCCTCCGACACCCGCTGAGCCACCGTGCCGCCGGGCCCGCGACGGGCCCGGCGGCGCCCGGTCAGGGGCACGCCTGAGGCGGGCCCGCTCACGAGGGGACGAAGTCGGGCTCCACGCCCAGCCCCGCCAGCCACGAGCGCATCCCAGGCACGCCCGAGGGATCGGCGACCACCTGCGCGGCGTAGTCCGCCACCAGGACCTCCTCGCCGTCCTCGAACAGCAGCCTGGCGGGTCCCGACCACGACAGCGTCCACCGCGCCTGCCCGTGCTGGATGAGCGTCGCCTCGAGCGCCTGGCCCACGACGCCCGCGAGCAGCTGCTCTGAGGTGTTCCAGCCGAGCCCGCGCAGCTCGGCCTCCAGCGCCGCGTGCTGCCCGCGCGCCAGCGCCTCGAAGGCCGCGTCGAGGTACGGCACGCCCGCCCCCATGACCCGCTGCCCCGCCACGGCCAGGTCGCGCAGCGCCTCCTCGTTGCGCATCGCGTACATGCCGTAGGCGACCAGGTCCTCCCACGACACAGGGCGCAGGGTGGTGAGCGCCTCCTGCGTCCAGAACGACTGCTCGACCGCCTGCGCGGCCACCGACGCGTCCATCAGCAGCGCCGTGGCCGGGCGAGGATCGGGGACGTGGGCGGGCTCGGGCAGCAGTTCGATCGCGGCCAGGCGTTCGGCGAGGTTGGGGTGCGAGTCGTAGGGGGAGGTCTCCTCCGGCTGTTCGGCGATCTTGGCCAGCTCCGCCTGCCGTACGGGGTCGCCCATGAGCGCGCGGAAGCCGGCGAACACCGACGCGGGCCTGTTGCCCGCCAGGCCGGCCATGCCCATGTAGCGCTCCATGAACAGCTCCCACGCCTGCGCGGTGCCGTGGATCTTCGTGAGCGCGCCCGCCATCGCCGCCCTGCCCGCGATCGCGACGGCGAACGAGTCCGCCTCCAGCTCCTGGCGGCGCGAGACCGCCTGGGAGACGCGCAGGTAGAGCTTGGCGTAGTAGGAGAACAACCGCTGCACGAACGGGTGGTTGGCGAGCCCCTGCACGGCGGCGATCAGCGCCACCCTGCCCCGGTAGACGGGCGCGCCCAGGCGGGTGTGCGCGCCGCTGTAGTGGCCGAGCTCGTGCCCGAGCACGGCCCGCATCTCGTCGACCGTGAGCGTCTGCAGCAGCGGCAGCCCGATGTACATGCGCCGCCTGGACGCCACCAATCCGAGGAAGCGGGTGTCCTCGGCGACGGCGGCGTTGACCTCGCCTACCAGCCTGATCTCGTCCGGCGGCGCGGTCTTGACCCGCTGCGCGAGCTCCTCGACCGTCCGCCACAGCTCGGGCTCCTGCTCGCGGCCGACGGCCAGCCCCGGCTCCTCGCCCCCCTTCCTGCGGCTGACCATCCACAGGGCCCGCACCAGCGCGCCGGCGGCCAGGGTGAGCACGATCGCGAACTTGAGTCCCGCGGCGTGGAAGTCGAGGAAGAGGTAGACGTCGAAGAAGACGGCACCGGCCAGGATCAGGCCGACGAGCACGTAGAAACCGGCCAGCAAGGTGAAGGCCAGCACGGCACGGAACGCGGTGGTCACGCGGATGACCTTATAGGGCTATATGCCGTCTTCTGACCGGAAGGTTGACCGCCAGCCATGCCCCGCCGCGACCCGCCTCTCGCGGTTGCTCGTGGTCGTGGCCGTCAGCCGGTCGGCGACCGCGCACGCCTGGATCGCGGGGTCGTGGTGATCCAGTGCGGCCCTGATGGGTAAACTCACAGCACTTATGGGCCAATACACCGACCATGACCAGGAGCGATGGGTTCCGGAGCCCGCCGGTAACCCCGATCGGGGCGTGTTCGAACGCGACAGGGCCAGGGTCCTGCACAGCTCGGCCCTGCGCAGGCTCGCGGCCAAGACGCAGGTGGTGGGCCCTGGCGAGACGCTCGGCGTCGGCCAGCACATCCCGCGCACCAGGCTCACCCACTCGCTGGAGTGCGCCCAGGTCGGCAGGGAGATGGGCGCCACGCTCGGCGTCGACCCCGACCTGGTGGAGACGGCGTGTTTGGCCCACGACCTCGGCCACCCGCCCTTCGGCCACAACGGCGAGACCGCGCTCGACGAGCTGGCCGCGGCCTGCGGCGGGTTCGAGGGCAACGCCCAGAGCCTGCGCCTGCTCACCAGGCTCGAAGCCAAGGTGCTGACGGGGGACGGCCGCAGCGCGGGGCTCAACCTGACCCGCGCCTCGCTCGACGCCGCCGTGAAGTACCCGTGGACGCGCGGCAGCGGAGGCAAGTTCGGGGTCTACGACGACGACCTGCCGGTCTTCGAGTGGATCAGGGACGGCGCGCCCGCCGGAAGGGTGAGCTTCGAGGCCCAGATCATGGACTGGGCCGACGACGTCGCCTACTCCGTGCACGACCTGGAGGACGCGCTCCACTCGGGCCACGTCACCCCCGAGGCGCTCAGGTCGCGGGCCGAGCGCGAGGCCGTCTGCGAGCTGACCCGCCTTTGGTACGTTCCCGACGCCACCGGCGCGGAGCTGGAGGAGGCGTTCGACCGGTTGCTCGGCTTCTCGCTGTGGCCGCGCCGCTTCGAGGCCACGCTCGCCGACCTGGCCGGGCTCAAGGCCCTGACCAGCGGGCTGATCGGCAGGTTCTGCCGGTCGGCGCAGGCGGCGACCAAGGAGGCCTTCGGCTACCGGCACCGCGCCGACCTGGTGGTGCCGCGCGCGACGAGGCTGGAGTGCGCGCTGCTCAAGGGGGTGACCGCCCACTACGTCATGACGACGGAGGACCACCACGCCAACCAGGCCAGGCAGCGCGAGCTGATCTCCGAGCTGGCCTCGCTGATCACGCTGGGTGCGCCGCACACGCTCGAACCGGCGTTCAGACCGGCGTTCGTGGAGGCGAAGGACGACGCGGCGCGGGTGCGCGTGGTGATCGACCAGATCGCCTCCCTCACCGACACCTCGGCCGTGGCCTGGCACCGCCGCCTCTCCCGCTGACCCACCCCGACCTTAGGACTCTGGGCTGCTTCCGAGCGTCGGGCCTGCGGTGACGGCGTCGAAGGACGATACTCCAGAGCATGGCAACATTTGTGATCGTCGGCGCCGGGCTCGCAGGGGCCAAGGCGGCGCAGACGCTGCGGGAAGAGGGCTTCGACGGCGAGGTCGTGCTCATCGGGGCGGAGAACGAGCGCCCCTACGAGCGGCCGCCGCTGTCCAAGGACTACCTCCAAGGCAGGAGCGAGCGAGAGAAGATCTTCGTCCACCCGCCGGAGTGGTACGCCGACAACGCGGTCGACCTGCGGCTCGGCACCACCGTCACGGAGATCGACCTCGACGGTCACCAGGTCACGCTCTCCGACGACTCCCGCCGGCCGTACGACAAGCTGCTCATCGCCACCGGCGCCAGCCCGCGCCGCCTGCCGGGACGGGGACCCGTGCGGTACCTGCGGACGGTGGGCGACAGCGAGGCGCTCAAGGAGCGCTTCGCCGAGGGCGGCAGGGTCGTGATCGTCGGTGCGGGCTGGATCGGGCTGGAGACCGCGGCGGCGGCCCGCACAGCGGGCTGCGAGGTCACCGTCGTCGAACCCGAGCCCACCCCCCTGTTCAAGGTGATGGGGCCGGAGGTCGGCGGGATCTTCGCGGACGTCCACCGCGGTCACGGCGTCGACCTGCGGTTCGGCGTCTCGGCCGAGGAGGTGCTCGACGACGGCGTACGGCTGAGCTCGGGCGAGCTGCTGCCCGCCGACCTGGTGGTCGCCGGCATCGGCGCCGCGCCCGACGTGGAGCTGGCCCGCGAGGCAGGGCTCGAGGTGCGTGAGGGCATCGTCACCGACGCCGCCCTGCGCACCTCGCACCCCGACGTCCACGCGGCGGGGGACGTCGCCGAGACCTACAACCCGCTCTACGACAGGTGGCTGCGCGTCGAGCACTGGGCCAACGCGCTCAACGGCGGTCCCGCGGCGGCCAGGTCGATGCTGGGCCAGGAGGTCGTCTACGACCGCGTGCCGTACTTCTACACCGACCAGTTCGAGCTCGGTATGGAGTTCTCCGGCGACACCCACGGCTACGACGAGGTCTTCATCAAGGGCAAGGGGCTGGAGTTCATCGCCTACTGGCTGCGGGAGGGCTCGGTCATCGCGGGGATGAACGTGAACATCTGGGACGTCGTCGGCGACATCCAGAACCTCATCCGCTCCGGCGGGCCGCTACAACGTTGAGGTGTCGTTGAGCGACGGGGTCGGGGTGGGCGACGGAGTGGCCGGCTTCTTCTTGGGCGGCTTCTTCGTCTCCTCTTCTTCCTTCTGCGGCGTGCTCACCGACCTGCCGGCGCACAGCGTCGCACAGGCGGGCGTCTCGCCGACCTTGGTACGCAGCTTGAACGTCTCGTCCTTGGGGGAGAGCGTGCGGTTGCCCTTCAGCCACGCGTCCAGGTAGTCCCACGGCTCGACCATGCCGCGCCGTACCCACCAGAAGGCGGGGCCGGTCTTCCACGAGATCGCGAAGTAGAGGTTCGGGGCGGTGTCGCGGGCGTTGCCGGAGTTGCCGATCTGGCCGAGCTTCTGCCCCGCCTTCACCTTCGAGCCCGGCTTGAGCTTCGCGGAGACGGTGTCGAGGTGGCCGCCGAGATAGCGGACGCCGTCCTCCCCGATGATCGAGACGAATTTGCCCTCACGGTCGGGGCCGCGGTCGGTGGAGGGCGACCAGCGGTTGCTGAGGTTGATCTCGTCGACCACGCCGTCGATGGGCGCGATGAACGCGCAGCCCTTGTCGGCCCAGATCGTCGTCTTGGGAAGGATGAGCAGCTTACGCTGGTAGCTCGCCTTGCAGCCCTTGACGGGGAAGGCGTACTTGTACTTGGACACCTGGGGCGGCGGCACTTTCACGGGGTCGGCGGCGGCCGGGCGCTGCACGCTCGACTGCTCGTCGGTGCCGGGGGTGCCCGAGGGCGCGGGGGTGAGGGCCACGGCCTCGGCGGGGGCCTTCATGCTGACGCCCGCGACGCCGGTGGCGTGCGCACACCCTCCGGTCAGCAGGACGCCGACCACGACTGCACTGAGACGCCCCGATCGCATGATCTCCACCCGTGTCACAGTATCCAACGACAACCTTTACCTTTGTAACCGACCCGGGGAGCGGTCACGACCGGTTTCCACTTATCCGTCCGTCCTCGCCCGCCGTTACGTGCCCACCCCGGCGAAACTGTCGGACAGCGCCACTAGACTCGCGGCGTGGCAGGCCGGATCCGTGACGTCGACATCGCGCTCGTACGCGAGCGTTCCCCGATCGCCGACGTGATCGGGGAGCACATCCAGCTCCGCAACGCGGGCGGCGGCAATCTCAAGGGCCTGTGCCCGTTCCACGATGAGAAGAGCCCCTCCTTCAACGTCACCCCCGAACGCGGGATGTACTTCTGCTTCGGCTGCGCTGAGGGCGGCGACGTGATCACGTTCGTCGAGAAGATCGAGCACCTGTCCTTCCACGAGTCGGTCGAGCGGCTGGCGCAGCGGGCGGGCATCCAGCTGCAGTACGAGCAGGGCGGCTACGTCCCCAAGCGCGACCAGGGAGAGCGGGCCAGGCTGATCGAGGCGCACAAGGCGGCCGCCGAGTTCTATGTCGAGCGGCTGTTCTCGCCGGAGGCGGCACCGGGGCGCAGGTTCCTGTCCGAGCGCGGCTTCGAGCGGGCCGACGCGGAGCTGTTCGGCGTCGGCTACGCGCCCAACGAGTGGGAGGCGCTGACCCGCCACCTGCTCGGCAGGGGCTTCACCGCGCAGGAGATCGTCAAGGGTGGCCTGGCCAAGGAGGGCAGGCGCGGCCCCATCGACCGCTTCCGCGGGCGGCTGATCTGGCCGATCCGCGACGCGACGGGCGACGTGATCGGGTTCGGCGCGCGCAAGCTCCTCGACAGCGACGACGGCCCCAAGTACCTCAACACGCCCGAGTCTCCCCTCTACAAGAAGTCGCAGGTCCTCTACGGCATCGACCTGGCCAAGAGGGAGATCTCCAAGCGCTCCCAGGCGGTGATCGTCGAGGGCTACACCGACGTGATGGCCTGCTACCTGGCGGGCGTGCCGACCGCGGTGGCCACCTGCGGCACCTCCTTCGGCGAGGAGCACATCAAGATCCTGCGCCGGTTCCTGCTCGACCAGTCGGCGGCCACCGGCGAGGTGATCTTCACCTTCGACGGCGACGCGGCGGGGCAGAAGGCCGCGCTGCGGGCGTTCGCCGACGAGCAGAAGTTCGTCACGCAGACCTACGTCGCGGTGCAGGCCGACGGGCTCGACCCGTGCGACCTGCGGGTCAAGCAGGGCGACGCGGCCGTGCGCGACCTGGTGGCCAGCAGGGAACCGCTGTTCCAGTTCGCGATCCGCAGCACGATCTCCCGCTACGACCTGCGCACCAACGAGGGCAAGATCGCCGCGCTCGACGCGGCCGCGCCGATCGTCGCGGGCATCAAGGACACGGGACTGCGCAAGCGCTACGCGATCGACCTCGACAGGTGGCTCGGCTTCATGGACGAGCGGTTCGTCATCCAGCGCATCGCCGAGGTCGGCGGCGCGCAGGTGGCCAGGCGGCAGCGCGCCCCCCAAGCCGCGCTCGCCGAGCCGCACGTGCGCGTGGAGGGCGAGCTGCTCAAGCTGGCCGTACAGCGGCCCGCGCTGGTGGGGCCGCGCTTCGACGCCCTGGACGCCGGGGCGTTCACCACGCCCGAGCACGCCGCGATCCACTCCGTCATCACGGCGGCGGGCGGCGCCGTGGCGGGCGGCCCTGGTGGCAGGGAGTGGGTCGACCGGCTGCTGGAGCAAGCCCCCGACGAGACGGTGCGCGGGCTGGTCACCAAGTTCGCCGTCGAGGCCATCAAGGCCGACGCCGAGGTCGAGCAGCGCTACGGCACGGAGCTGCTGGCCGCCGTCGAGGGCATCGCGGTAGACCGGGCGATCGCACAGGTGAAGTCGAGACTGCAGCGGCTCAACCCGGTGGAGGAGCCCGAGGAGCACCGGCGGTTGTTCGGCGAGCTGCTGGGGCTCGAACGGCAGCGCAAGGCGCTCAGGGAAGGCGCGGTAGGCGGCTGACGGCCCGGCCCTCCCTGGGGCGCGCGCTTCCGTACGGCCGTACCGGTACACCATTCGGGAAGGCCGTAGAGGCACGGCTGAGACACGTCCGGCCGCAGCATTGCGAACTCGATCGCGTAATTGGCTTTTCTTTCCTGATCAAACTATGGCCAAACATTAATAAGATCTCGATTCGGTAATGATGCAGGGCTTACCTCAAGTGACAAAAATGGGTCTGCCATTTTATGGAAGCAATACTGCAGACTGTGTCCCGTGGGTGCATCGGTGCTGCCAAGTGGGCCGCCATCGGTAGACCAGGTGGCGGACCTTGTCGCGAAAGGAAGAGAGCGCGGAAGCGTAACCGTCGATGACGTAGCCGCCGCGCTCGACCGCTCCGAGCTGCCGTCCGACGCGCTGGAGCGCGTCGTGCGGATGCTCGCCGAGAACGGGGTGGAGGTTCTCGAGCCGCAGGGCGACGAGGAGACCGCACGCCCTGATGAGGAGGACGTAGGCAAGCGGGCGCCGACCAGCGATCTGGTCCGCATCTACCTGCGCGAGATCGGCCGGGTCCCGCTGCTCACCGCGGAGGAGGAGGTGGAGCTCGCCAAGTCCATCGAGGCCGGGCTGTTCGCCGAGGACAAGCTGACCAACGGGATCGCCAGGCTGGCCTTCCCGGAGTTCAGGGAGCTGGTCTGGCAGGGCACGCGGGCCAAGCAGCGCCTGATCGAGGCCAACCTGAGACTGGTGGTCTCCATAGCGAAACGGTATGTCGGGCGCGGCATGCTCTTCCTCGACCTGATCCAGGAGGGCAATCTCGGACTGATCCGCGCGGTCGAGAAATTCGACTACACCAAGGGCTACAAGTTCTCCACGTATGCCACGTGGTGGATTCGCCAGGCGATCACCCGGGCCATTGCCGACCAGGCGCGCACGATTCGAATTCCCGTGCACATGGTGGAAACGATCAACAAACTGGTTCGGGTGCAGCGTCAGCTCCACCAGGATCTAGGGCGGGAGCCCGCGCCCGAGGAGATCGCGCTCGAGATGGACCTGCCCGTCGACCGCGTGGTGGAGATCCAGCGGATCGCGCAGGAGCCGGTGTCGCTGCAGTCGCCGATCGGCGAAGAGGACTCCGACCTCGGTGACTTCATCGAGGACGCGGACGCGGTGGTGCCCATGGAGGCGGCCGCGTTCATCATGCTGCAGGACCAGCTCGACGACATCCTCGCCACGCTGTCCGAGCGGGAGCAGCGCATCATCCAGCTGCGCTTCGGCCTGGCCGACGGGCATCCGAGGACGCTGGAGGAGGTCGGCAGGGAGTTCGGCGTCACGCGGGAGCGCATTCGCCAGATCGAGTCGAAGACGCTCGCCAAGCTGCGTCACCCGACCCGCGCCCAGATGTTGCGCGACTACCTGGACTAGCCGTGCGTCAGTCGAGGGAGCCCCGGGAGGCATCTCCCGGGGCTCTCCTGTCGTCGGGCCCCCTCGGTACGGCAGGCGGTCAGGAGCAGCCCTCGAACTGCGGCACCGACACCGTGCCGATCTTCAGCCCCGAGGTCCCGAACCACTTGCGCAGCAGCATGCCCGCCGTCCCGTCCTGGTACATGTCGGTGATCGCGCGGTTGACCGCCTCGCACCCGTCCACGTCGCCCTTGCGCATCCCCACCCCCGTGCGCTGCTCGTTGAACTGCGTGTTCACCAGCCGCACGCCGCCGCCCTCACGCGCGGCCAGCCCGGCCAGGATCACGTCGTTCGTCGTGACGGCGTCGATCCGGCGGGACTTCAGCATCGCCATGCACTGGTCGTAGGTCGCCACCGGCACCACCGACGCCGGGATCTGCCGCTCGTCGATCACCCGCTGCGCCGCGTTCGACCCCTGCACCTCGCAGATCTTCCGCCCCGCCAGGTCGCGCACGTTCGCGATGCCCGAGGCGTCCTCGCGCACCAGGATGTCCTGGTACGACAGGTGGTAGGGCCCGGCGAAGGCCACCCTCGTCTTCCGCTCCTGGGTGATGGAGAAGGTGGCGAGCACCAGGTCGGCCTTTCCTTCGAGGAGCACCCGCTCCCTGTCGGCGGCCAGCGCGGACACGAAACGGGGGGTGGCGCCGAGCTTGCGCGCGATGTAGGTGGCCACGTCGACGTCGAACCCCTCGAAGCGGCCGTCCTTCCTGAATCCGATCGCGGGCAGGTCCGGCCGGACGCCGATGACGAGCGTCTCCTTGCCGATGATCGACGAGGCGTCGCCGGAGCCGCACCCGCCGGCCGCCGCCAGGACGATCGCGGACGCCAGGACGGCCAGCACCCGGGTGGTCAGCGTCTTGTTCACCGGTACTCCTTCAGCCGTGGCCACACCCCTGCGAACACGCCCACCGCGATGACGAGGATCCCGATCGGCAGCAGCACCCACAGGCCGCGCAGCCCGGTCTCGCCGTCGGCGATCGCGTCGGCGAAGGTCGTCTTGTGCTGTTCGCCCAGCCGTACCAGGGTGGCGTCGTAGTCGTCGAAGGCCGAGCGCACAGGACCGGTCAGCGCCGCGGTGGCCGCCGCGCCCGACTGGGCGCGCAGGGCCTGGTCGGCCTGCTGGAAGCGCTGCCAGGCGGCGGTGACGTCGCGTCCCCGCAGCATGCCGAGGAACCGGCCGTCCTTGAGCGCGCCGACCGCGCGCTGGTAGGCGGGCAGGTTCTCGGCGGCGACGTAGACGAGCGACTGCGACTTGTCGAAGAAGGTGTGCTGGTAGGTGTCGGCGCGCACGCTGTCGAGCAGGTAGCGGCTCTGGTCGGCGTGCAGGCTGTTGCTGATCGCGCGGGCCCTGGCGAGGGTCAGCACCGAGTCGAAGCCGTCGCGCTTGGCGGTCACCAGGGCGGAGGCCTCCTGCTCGAGCACGACCGCGCCCGTGATGGCGCAGGCGGCCGTGGCCAGGGTGGCGGCCAGCAGCGCGGGCCCGAAGACCCTGCGGAACCTGCGGGCGAGATACACCTGCAGCCAGACCAGGCAGCCCAGCGCGAGCGCGCCGCTGAGGAGGGCGATCACGCGTACGGTGACCACGGTGGCGTGGCCGTCCTCGTAGGCGTGCCTGACGATGGTGCCGCTCTCCAGGGTCAGGTTGTAGGCCTGGGGGAGCAGTTCCCGTGTCATGAGGTCGGTCGCCTGCCGGTAGGCGGCCAGCACCCTGTCGTCCTTGCCCGAGCCGTCCGAAGCGCCGGGGAGGGAGCTCAGGAGGAGGGCCTCGGCGGCGAGGCGTTCGTAGCGGCCGAGACCGTCGAGCACCGAGGCGATCGTGCGGCGTTCGGCGGGGTCGGCGCCCGCCAGGCTGTGCGCCTGCAGGAGCGCCGCCCCGACCTCCTTGCGCCGCCGGTCGTAGCGGGCCAGCGCGTCCTGCCGCCGCTCGCCGAGCAGCAGGGCGTCGGCCACCTGGGCGTCCATGTCGCTCAACCCCATGTAGAGGCCCGCCGTCGCCACCACCTGCGGCCCCGCGTCGAGCCCGATCACCCGCAGCCCCTCGCGGGCCGCGGCTGTGCCGTACGCGAGGGTGGAGAACAGCAGCGCGAGAGAGGCGACGGTGACCGCGGAGATCACCTTGATGCGTCCCGGCACCGTACGGCGGGCCAGGAACATCATGACCCGCTCGCACGGAGGGTGATGACCGTCCAGGCGCCGAGGTGGATCGTGTCGCCCTCGGCGACCGGCACGGGCACGTTGACCTGGAGGGGCTTGCCGTTGACGCGGGTGCCGTTCGCCGAGCCGGGGTCGACGAGGGTCCACGCGCCGTCGGGCTGGGCCATGAGGACGGCGTGCAGGTGGGAGATCCCCGGGTCGGCGGGCGGCAGGCCCAGGTCGATCTCGGGAGCGGTGCCGCGGGTACGGCTGGCACGGCCGATGCGCACCTGCTTGCCGATCATCGGGTAGGCGCGCTCGGGGCAGTAGGGAGGGAAGACCATGGCCCGGGCGTCGGGGCCGTTCAGGGCGATGACCTCGTCGAAGTAGGCCCGGTCGGCTCCGACCACGGCCTCCCACAGCGCGGGGGCGATCGGGTCGGGCAGCGGGGACTCGAAGTCGTGCCCGTCGACCTCGCAGAACCGGCCGCTCCTCGGGGTCTGACAGATCGGGCACACCTCCGCCGGAGAGCCCGGAGAGCCCGGAGAGCCCGAAGAATCGGGGGAGCCCGGAGAGCCGGAGACGCCCGGGGTGCCGGAAGGGCCGGAAGCTGCCGGGCTACCGGAGAGGCCAGGAGTCCCCTGGTGGCCCGGAGAAGGCGAGGCGAGCCCGGGGGAGGGGCCGCCCGACGCGGGCGAGCCGGACGGCATCGGAGCGCCGGACGACGGCAGCTGGGCGCCGCACACGTCGCAGTACTCCGCGTCCTCCGACGCATGCCCGTTCGGACACGTCACCGGCATCTCAGCCCTCCTGCCGCAGCTGGCTGGTCCGCGTCGACCCCGTGTCCAGCTCGATCTCGTCCGCCTTCTCCACATGGGTGCGCAGCCTGGCCGTACCGGTGCCGGGGTCGACCTCGACCACCTTGTCCAGCAGCCTGGCCGTGTCCTCACGCCCCGAGGAGTCCGCGAGCTGCTTGGCCTTGGCCAGCCTGGCGGTCGCGGTCGCCGTGTCGCCCGCCGCGCGGGCGCTCAACCCCTCCTGGATCAGCTCGTGCAGGTCCGCCTGGCCCGTGTAGTGCGCCACCTTCTTGTTGATCCGCGTCGAGGCGGCGAGGTCGTCCGTCCAGTGCGCCAGGACGTTGCCGCTGGCCAGCACGTCGCCCGTGTCCGGCCGCACCAGCTTGACCCACGCCGCCCTGATCTCCTGGCCCAGCGCGGACGGCGGCACCTCCACGCACAGGTGATACTCCCGCTCATCCGTGCCCCACGACCCCGTCGGGTAGTCGCCGGTCAGGGGGTTGACGTCGATCCGCTTGCCCGACAGGTCGAGCAGCGTCGGCGAGACCTGCTTGACGAACTTCAGCGTGGCGTCCTTGGGAATCCACACGCGCAGCGCGAGCTCGGCGATCGTCTTGCCCATCGACGCCTCGGTGATCCTGGTGAAGAAGGCCGCCAGGTCCTTCTGGTCGCGCACGAAGTCGAACGAGCCGAGCAGCGCCTCGGAGACCTTGCGCAGCTCGGCCGGCACCCAGTCGTCGCCCACGCCGAGGCTGTCGCAGACGAACCTGCCCTCGCAGTGCTTCAGCGCCTGCGCGAAAGCGTCGTCGCCCTCGTTGTTCTGCCCGTCGGTCATGAGCAGCGCGTGCTTGATCGCGCCAGGTCTGCTCTCCAGCAGGTCGGCGGCCAGCCGCAACCACTGTCCTATGGAGGTGCCGCCGTTGGCGTCCAGGTTCCCGATGGCCGTCTTGGCGTTGCTCCGCGTGCTGTAGTTCGCCGTGGCCAGCTTCTTCCCACGCGGGTAGATCATGCGGGCCGAGGTGTCCCCCGCGATCACCGCGAACTCCACCCCTTCGCGGAGCGCGTCGACGGCCGCCTTCGCCGCCTGCCTCGCCTCACGGATCTTGCTGCCGGTCATCGACCCCGAGGTGTCGATGATGATCACTTCGGCCGCCTCGGCGGGCTCGGGCGCCGCCGCCGCGCCCGCGACGGTGAGGACGGCGTGCACCTCCCTGCCGCCGATGGGCAGGTCCTTGTTCTGGTCGACGAACAGTGTGAAATCACTCATCAGGCTCTCCTGACCGGTATCAGAACGACGGTGACGTTGTCGCGCCCGCCGGAGGCGAGCGCGTGATGCACGAGCGCTCGGGCCCCTTCGACGGGTACGGCGGCGCGGATGGAGACGGGATCGTCGAGGTAGCCCCACAGCCCGTCCGTGCACACCATGAGCAGGCCCGGAGAGTCGGGCACGAAGCCGAGCGCGCGGCAGCCCGCGTTCCTGGCGTCCGCGCCCAGCCATGCCGTCAGTACTCCCGCCGTGGCGACGTCGTCGTCGGTGAGCAGGACCGCGGCCCCCTCGTCCGGCAGCCAGTAGGCGCGGCTGTCACCGACCCAGCCGACCGTGACCAGCTCGGGCCCCGCCACCGCCGAGACGTAGGTGCAGGCGGGGGCGTCGTCGGCGGAGGTGCCGAGCTCGGCGACGGCACGGGCGGCCCGCGCGTACGCCGCCCTGGTGGCCGCCTCCTGACTGGAGCCCGCCTTGAGCTCCTCGGCCAGGATGGCGACGCCGGTCTGCGCGGCCAGCGTCGAGGCGGTCTCGGGACGCGGCGACTGGGACACGCCGTCGCAGACCACGGCGATGACCCGCCCTTCGGCCTCGCCCAGCGCCATCGCGTCCTGGTTGCGGCTGTGGCGCAGGCCCCTGTCGCTGGCGCCCGCCGCGCCCGAGTCGAGGACGAGCTCGACATGGTCGGTGACGGCGGGCGCGCGCAGGCCGCACTGGACGCAGTAGCCGTCGGCGATCTCGCCGCCGCATGCCGTACAGGAGGCTGGTGGGCCCAGCGGGGAGCCGCACTGCTCGCAGAAGGCGTGGTTGGGCAGAACGGAGGCTCCGCACGCCGGGCAGTTCACAGCCACGTCCTGGGCCGGACCGTGTTGGCGCGGTCGACGAGGTCATGCCTTTCCCGCCTGGTGGCGGCGGCCCTGGCCAGCTCCCGGTAGACGCCTTCCAGCCTGCCGCGCACGCCGCGCTGGGTGAGCGGCGCGCCAAGCAGCGTCGTGGCGTGGGCGGGTGAGGGCGCGAACGCCGTCAGCCAGGTGAGCGCTGCCTCCAGCAGCTCGGCCGCCAGCTCGCCGCGGCGCCGCCCTTCCAGGTGTTTGAGCTGGTCAAGCCGCTCGCCGGCGGCGATCAGGTCGGCGGGGGCGAGCTCGGCGGCGGGCCGCCTGGCGGCGAGCGCTACCAGTGCGGTCTGCGCGGCAAGGTGCTGGCTCGACGAGGCCGGCACCTGGTCGAGGGCGGCCGCGGCGTCCCTGCCCTCGCCTGTCGCCAGCTTGGCCCTGGCCAGGCCGAACGCGGCGCTCACGTAGCCGCGGTCGGTGCGCCACACCGTGGCGTACCAGCGGGCGGCGGCGCGGTGGTCGCCGGCCTGCTCGTGCGCGAACCCCAGCGCCAGCTTCACGGCGGGCTCGCCGGGCAGCAGGCCGAAACACCGGTCGAACAGCGCGAGGTCAGGACTTCCCGACGCCAGCGTGCGCACCGCCTGATACCAGGTCACCCGCCAGTCGCCGTGGAGCGTGCGCGCCGCCTCGTCGAGGAAGTCGTCGCCGAGATCGTGCTCGGCCACCACCCTCGCCTTGGTCAGCAGTGTCTCGGTGGTGGCGGGCAGCGCCGAGACCCTGCTGAGCAGCTCGCGCGGGTCGCGCGCGATCAGCCCGGGCAGCAGGCCGGCCGCGGGGTCGGCGGGATCGACCAGCGGCACGGGCAGCGCCGCCACGGCCGCCTTCGGATCCAGTGGCTCGAACACGCCGGTGACGCCCTCCGCGACCCGCTCGGGCCCGAAGACCGCCGACTGGCTCGGGTACGGCACGCCGTCCTCGGCCGCGCGGACCTCCCTCAGCACCCCCGTGAGCTGCTCGGCCATGTCGGTGGCGTCGGGGAAGCGCTGGTCGGGATCGGGATGCGTCGAACGGACGAGGAAGCGGTGGAAGGACTCGTTCCCCCACGCCTCCGGCCCTGGCAGCGGCACCTCCGCACCGTCCCGCGCGGGGCTGAAGGGATGGCTCAGCACGGCCAGCGTCCGCGCCACCGTGTAGAGGTCGGAGGTGATCGAGGGCCCGGACGTGGCGATCTCGGGAGCGTGGTAGCCGACCGTGACGTAGGAGCTGCCGGTGCGCGCGCCGATGCGCTGGACGGCGCCCAGGTCGATGACCTTGAGCTGCTGCCTCACCTGGATGACGTTGGCGGGTTTCAGGTCGCAGTAGACGAGCCCGTTCTCGTGCAGGTAGTCGAAGGCCTTGAGCATCTCCAGCGCGTAGGGGATCGTCTGGCGCAGCGGCAGCGCCTTCCCCTCGCGCAGCCGCTGTTTGAGCAGGTCCTGCAGGGAGGGGCCGCCGACGTACTCCATGACGATGTAGCCGGCGCCCTCGTGCCGCTGGAAGTTGAAGATCTTGACGATGTTGGGGTGGTCGACCGTCGTAAGGAACCTGCGCTCGGCCTCCGCCGCCGCGAGCGCCTCGGTGTCGGCGGCGTTGAGTAGGCCCTTCAGCACCACCCATCGGCCGTCGAGGTTCTCGTCCGCTGCCAGGTAGATCCAGCCGAGACCGCCGTGCGCCAGGCAGCCGAGCACCCGGTACTGCCCCGCGACCAGCGCGCCAGGCGCGAGCTTGGGGGTGAAGCTGTAAGGGGAGCCGTCGTGCGGGCAGAATCCCTCGGTACGGCCCGGCACACCCTCGCGGCTGCGTCCCACCGGCCTGCCGCACGCCGAGCAGAACCGCTTGTCCTCCGGCACCTCAGGGTCGTCCATGACGGCGTCGGCCGGATCCCGGTACGGCGTCGGAGGCACGTCGACCAGGCCGTGCCCGAGCACGCCCTTCGACCGCCTGGCGGAGGACGACCTGCTGCCCGACGACACGCCGCTGGACGGCACGCTTCCCGATGGCACGCCGCCCGACCACACGGTGGACCCGCTCGGCGCGGACGCCGCGGGGCCGCTGCCCGCCGTCGCCAGAGGGGTGGGCGGGCTCGCGGCATGCCCGCAAAGGTCGCAGAAGCCGTCGTCGATCGTTCCCGTGCAGCCCGGCTGCCCGCACCTGGTCATCGGCGCCCTCCATGGATCGCGTCCTGGTAGTGGTCCACCGCGTCCGCCGCCTGGTTGAGGTCGCACGGGGCGGTCCACAGCAGCTCGTGGGCCCGCGTGAAACGGCGGGCGCTCTCGGAGTCCTCCGCGAGGCCGACGCGGACGGCCTTGGCCTGGGTGGCCAGCAGACGTCCGCGTAACTCGTCCCTGCGGGCCATCAGCCCGAGCAGGGCCGAGGTCGTGGTCTTGGCCCGGGTCAGCGCGTCCCGGGCGGCGTGCTCCACGCTCGACAGGCGTCTGGCCCGCTCCACCCATCCGCCGCCGGCGAGGGCGTCGCCCGAGGGCAGGGCGCCGGCGTCGGCGGCGAGGCGGTCGCTCGCGGGACGCGGCCTGGTCGAGGAGGGAAGGAGGATCTTGACCGCGACCAGCGTGTAGGTTCGGCGCGCCTCCGCCTCCGCGGTCCTGACCAGGGCGATCAGCTCGATCAGGGCGGTGTGCCGCGGGCCGTACGAACGTCTGAGGGCGTCGGCGCGGGACAGGTCGGCCAGCCGGGAGTCGAGTGCCGCGCTGAGCCTGTCGAGGTCGGCGGGGGAGCAGCCGAGGGGGTCGGCGGTGGCGGTGGAGCGGAGGCGGGCGAGCTCGGCCTCGTGCCCTGGTGCGAGGGGCGGCTCGCCGAGGTCGGCGGTGAGGCGGGTGATCTCGTCGAGGCGGGCCGCGGCCGACTCCAGCGGGGGCAGGAACGCCGTCCACGCCGCGTCGATCTCCGTCAGCGCCTCGCCGACCGAGCGGAACGCCTCGTCCATCTGGGCCACGGTCTCGTCGAGGCTCAGGCCTTGCACGGGTAAGGGGCGTAACGACCTCCGCTCGACCGGCTCGGCCTCGGCCGGCGGCCGTACGGAGGGGCCTGCGAGAAGGAACGTCAGCTCCTCCAGCTCGGCGGGCCCAGGGCGGGCGCGGCGGGCCCTGACGTCCTCGGCCTGCCGCAGCACCCCGCGGTAGGCGTCGTACAGCGTCCAGATCCGCGTCATGGCCTGCTGGGCCGACGTCCACACGGTCAGTGTCCTGCCGCGTAACGTGGCGCCCTTGAGCAGCTGGAATGAGGTGTGGGACTCCAAATCGAGCAGGTCGCCCGAGATTCGGTCTCGCTCCTCGCCGCGCGTGCGCAGGGCGTGGTCGGCGCCTTCCCTGCTCATCGGCGGCCCGGTCGGTTGCATCAACGTTCCCCCGTCGAAGTGAGGAGCCCCGCACCTCATTTACCGGGTCAACGTGTGACATGTCCAGAGGGGTTCCTGACCCTGAGAGGGTCTCCCTGACTTGTCCCTGATTCGCCCCGCGAACCAGGCCGCCAAGGGCCGCGGGGCCCTAGCGTGGACCACATGGCACGCATCCTTCTCATCATCGCCCTGGTCATTGTCGGCCTCATGCTGCTCGGCCCGATCCTGGGCTTCGCCCTCACGCTCCTGAAGTGGGCCCTGATCATCGGCGGCGTCGCCGTGGCCGCGATGTTCGTCTCCCGGTGGCTCAAGACGCGGTAGGTGACGAGCCCCGCTCTCGCGGCGGGGCGGTTCTCCTCGCCTGCAGGCGCGATCCCGAGCGCGGGTTCATCCCGATCACGGCCTGTGGGGATGCCCGCGCAGAGCGGGTCCTGGGGTCAGGGCCTGTTCAGCTAGGACAGACCGGAGCATAGTGGGCAGATGGAGGCGCGGCCCGCGGTCGATGACGCCGCGCTCGGGCGCGAAGCCCTGCACGTGCTCGAGGCGAACTGGATGGGGTCGGCCACCGTGCCCGCTCCAGGCCTCTACCCGCACCAGTGGAGCTGGGACTCCGCCTTCGTCGCCATCGGCCTGGCCAGGCACCGGCCCGAGCGCTCGATGGCCGAGCTGAACGGCCTGCTGCAGGGCCAGTGGGCGACGGGGATGATCCCGCACATCGTCTTCCACACCTCCGAGGCGTACTTTCCCGGGCCATCCGTCTGGCGCTCGTCCGACCACGCCGACGCGCCATCCGGCATCCTCACCTCTGGCCTGACCACCCCGCCGCTGCACGCGCTCGCCGTGTGGTGGCTGTGGCGCCACACCGCCGACACGGCCTACGTCAGGCGGGTCTTCCCCGCGCTCGCCGCGCAGCACGCCTACCTCGCCACCGCCCGCGACCTGGGCGGCGGCGGGCTGGCCTCGATCGTCCACCCGTGGGAGTCCGGCATGGACGACAGCCCCACGTGGGACGAGCCGCTGGCCGCCCTCCCCGAGATCCGGTACGGCTACCGCACCCCCGGCATGGACGAACGCCATCCCGCCAGCGACCACGACCGCTACGTCTGGCTCGCCATGCGCTACCGCGACGCCGGCTACCGCCACGAGTACCTGCGCGACGAGCACCCGTTCGCGGTCGAGGACCCGATGTTCAACGGCGTCTGGCTGGCCTCCTGCCACGCCCTGGCCGAGCTGGCCCCGCTCGTCGGCTTCGACCCCGCCCCGCACGCCGAACAGGCCGCCAGGATCAGGGCGGCCCTCGCCGAGCGCCTGTGGAACGGCTGCTTCTTCGCCCGCGACGTGCGCGCGAACCGCCTCATCCCGGTCACCACCGTCGGCGCCTTCGGCCCGCTGCTCGACCCCGAACTGCCCCGCGACACCGTCACCAGGCTGGTCGAGATCCTGGAGTCGGCCCGCTTCATGGGCGCCACCGGCTACCCGGTGCCGAGCTGCGAGATCCGCGCGCACCAGTTCGACCGCACCCGCTACTGGCGCGGCCCCTCCTGGGTCAACACCAACTGGCTCCTGCGCCGCGGGGCCATCCTCCACGACCTGCCCCAACTGGCCCAGCTGCTCACCGCAGGCACCCTCCGCCTGGTACGGCAGGCGGGCTTCCGCGAGTGCTTCGACCCCTTCGACGGCAGCGGCAGAGGGTGCAGGGACTTCTCGTGGAGTGCGGCGCTCACCCTGGATCTGCTCGCCGATACCTTGGCCTCATGAGCTTCTTCCGCCGCCTGCCGTCCGACGTGCGCAAAAGCCTGGCCACGACGACTGGAGAGCGCGTACTGACCTTCGCCCAGGCCGACGAAGGCTACGTGGTCGCCACCGACCTGGCGCTCTTCCTGCCCGACGGCGAACGCGTCCCGTGGGAGACGGTGGAGCAGGCCGGATGGGACGAGGACGGGCTCAACCTGACCACGTCGGACGGGCGCCGCCTGTCGGCGCGCATCGCCGAACCGCACCGGCTGCCCGAGGCGGTGCGCGAACGGGTCAACTCCACGATCGTGGTCAACAAGTACGTGCAGCTGCCGGGCAGGGGCGGGGTGCGCCTGGTGGCCCGCAGGACGCCCGGCGCCGACGCCTTCACCTGGACCTTCCACTTCGACGAGGGTCTCGACCCTGACGACCCGGGACTGCGCGCCCAAGCCGAACAGGCGTTGGAGGGCCTCAGGCGCAGCATGGGCGTCTGAGGCGGGTTCCGTCGAAAGGGGCCCGGCTCCTCCGGGCCCCCGCGCCTCTAGTACGACACGCCCGTGTCGTCGGCCTGCGCCTCTTTCTTGTCGTCGCCAGGCTTCTTGGACTCCGGCCAGCCCGTGCCCGTGTCGAGATGGTCGACCTCGCGCCCGTTCCTTCCCAGGAAGGGAATCTTGTCGACGAGTGTGTCGCCGACCTTCGCCCGCGCCACGCCGGCCACCTTCGAAACCTGCGCGCCCATCAGGCCCGCGGCCTCCTGCACCGTCGGACTGTCGGCGACCCGCTGGGCCGCTCGCTTGATCTGCTCGTAGCGTTCGCGACCAGCCCGGCTGCCCAGTACGTAGCCGACGGCCACACCGACAGCGAACATCATCCGATATCGCATTTTCCACCTCCGCTGTCTCCGGGCCTACCCCGCTCACGATGCGACACGCACTCCGGATGTGCGCTAATCTATTCCTGTGCCGAACGGGGGCCCCAACAGCCCGGCGGTGAGGCGCGAAAAGCTCAATCCCGTGTAGCTCAATCGGCAGAGCAGCCGGCTGTTAACCGGCAGGTTATAGGTTCGAGTCCTATCGCGGGAGCATGACAACGAGCCCGGGCCACTGGCCCGGGCTCGTTGTTTTTCACCGGCCGGGACACCGCGGAGAATATCGGCCGCCCGCGCGCGCTCCGCGGCGTCGGTCCCTCCCCGGCGGGGGTCAGGGCCGGGCGTCCCTCGTCCGGCCTCCGCTGCCGATGTAGCCGTAGACGGCCCACAGCGCCCCCACGACGATGCCGCCGATCGCCGCGAACGTGCCGATTCCATCGGTGCCCAGGATGGCCATGATCCCGATGGCGACGCCGTACAGGAAGGTCAGTGCGAGGAGGACGGTGCGCATAATGCTCTTGTTCATGAGCAACACGATCATCGATGATCGAGGCCGGTGGTATCCCCCGATCGGTGGACAGACATGCCTCCCGCAAGCCCCGCCGCGGCCCGCGCAGAGAACGCCTGGCTGCGCTCCTATCCCTTCTGGGACGGGTACTTCGCGACCGTACTGATCGCCACGATCGTCGTCGTCTCGTTCGACACCGGCGCGCCCGCCGCCAAGGCGGCGGCGATCGCGCTGTTGCTGCTGCAAGCCGCCGCCTACGTGGTCGTCGGGCGGAGCGCCGTGCGCAGCGAGGAGGTGCCCACCAGGCAGGCCTGGCAGTACGCGGCGATCACGGTCGTGCTCTTCACCTCCGCCGACGTGCTCGCCTCCGCCGCGGCGTTCGCGCTGTCGGCGTTGGTCGCCCAGTTGTTCATGTCGCTCAGGACGCACCAGGCCATCGCCCTGCTCGCGCTGCTGTTCCTGACGCCCGCGATCAACCTCTTCCGGCTGACCGGCATGGACCCCTTGGTGGCCACGGTCACCGCCATCACCATCCTGTCGAGCAGCGCGCTCCTCGGCACCTTCATCCAGCGCCTCGCCGTGCAGAACACCGGCCGCGCCCGCCTCATCGCCGAACTCGACCGCACTCGCGCCGACCTGGCCGAGGTCAGCAAGGAGGCGGGCGTGCTCGCCGAGAGGGAACGGCTGGCCGGCGACATCCACGACACGCTCGCCCAGGGCTTCGCCGGCATCATCACGCTGCTCCAGGCGGCCGAGGCCCAGCACGGGACCAGCAGGTACCTGTCGCTCGCCCTACAGACCGCGAAGGAGAACCTGGCGGAGACGCGGGCGCTCATCTCCGCGCTCTCGCCGCCCGCGCTCAGGGACGCCTCGCTCGACCAGGCGCTTCGGCGGCTGGCCGACGGCTTCGAGCCGCCCGCCGAGGTGAACGTGACCGGCACGCCCGCGCCGCTGGCCGCCACCACGGAGGTGGTGCTGCTGCGCGCGGCCCAGGAGGGTCTCACCAACGTCCGCAAGCACGCCGCCGCCCGCACGGTGCGGCTCACGCTGCACTACGCCCACGACACGGTACGGCTCACCGTCACCGACGACGGGGCAGGTCTGTCCTCCAACGGCGACGGCTACGGACTCGGCGTCATGAGGCGGCGGGTCGAGCAGGCGGGCGGCACGATGCGCCTGGAGAGCACGCCCGGCCAGACCATGTTGTCGGTGGAGGTGCCGTGCTCGGCGTGATGATCGTCGACGACCACCCGATCGTGCGCGAGGGGCTGCGCGGCATGCTCGCCGCCGAACCCGACATCACGGTCGTCGCCGAGGCGGGCTCGGGGCACGAGGCGGTGGCGATCGCGAGCAGGGCCGGGGCCGACGTGATCCTGATGGACCTGCGGATGCCTGACGGCGACGGGCTCAGCGCGATCCTGCGACTCGGCGCGACGTATCGGGTGATCGTCCTGACCACCTACGAGAACGACGCCGACATCCAGCGGGCGATCGCGGCGGGGGCGGCGGGCTACCTGCTGAAGGACGTCTCGCGGGCCGATCTGGCGGTGGCGGTGAGAGCGGCGGCCTCGGGCGAACGCGTGCTGGCGCCGGCCGTGGCGGCCCGGCTGTCGGCCAGGCCCGCCGCGGCTTCCGTGGTGCTGTCGCCCCGGGAAAGGGAGGTGCTGTCATTGGTGGCGGCGGGGCTGACGAACGTGGAGATCGGGCGGCGGCTGTTCATCGGAGAGGCGACGGTCAAGACGCATCTGCTGCGGGTGTTCGGGAAGCTGGGTGTGTCCGACCGCACGTCGGCGGTCCTCACGGCGATGGACCTCGGCCTGCTCTGACGGACCGGAGTCCTGGCCGGTTCTCCCGGTCCTTCCGGCGGGCGGGGCCGGGGTCAGAGGGGAGGGAAGCGGGGGGCGCGGCGTTCGAGGAAGCTGGCCACCCCCTCGGCGAAGTCCGGCCGCTCGAAGGAGGCGAGCATCTCGCGGACCGCCGTCCTGGCCGACTCCTCCAGTGTGTGGTCCCAGTCGCTCCACACCTGACGCTTGATGACGTCCATGGAAGCGGGCGAGCTGTGCACGGCCAGTTCGCGCGCGTACTCCTGCGCCACCGGCAGCAGCTCGTCACGCGGGACGGCCCGGTTCACCAGACCCATGGCGCAGGCCTCCGCGCCGGTGAACACCCGGCCCGACAGCAGCACGTCCATGGCCCGCTGCTGGCCCATGAGGCGCGGAAGCACCCACGACAGCCCGTACTCGGCCACCAGCCCCCTGCGCGGGAAGGCCGTCGTCCACTTGGCGTCCTCGGCGGTGAAGACCAGGTCGCACACCAGCGCGTGCACCATGCCGAGCCCCGCGCAAGCCCCGTTGACCGCGGCGATGATCGGCTTGCGGATGGTGGTGGGGAAGGTGTTCGGCCTGGAGTCGGGCTCCTCGTCGTAGGTGCCGGACCGGATCGCGTCGAGCGTCTGGAAGTCGGCGCCCGAGCAGAAGCCCTTGCCCGCGCCGGTGACGACGATAGCCCGCACCGCGGGGTCCTTCTCGGCCTGTTCGAGCAGGTCGAAGTAGCGGCGGCCCATGGCGTCGGTCCACGCGTTGAGGCGCTCGGGGCGGTTGAACGTCAGCGTCATCACGCCCTGGTCGATCGACGACAGCACCGGCTCCGACATCGCACACCCTCCAGGCGAGACCCTGTTACAGAACAACGTTCTACACCAAGGGGGGCGCCGTTGCCCACCCCGGCCGCGCGCGCCCGGGGAGCGTCCCTTGGACGGGCGGGACCCCGTGCCGGGCGGGGGCGCCTTCCCGTGCCTGCCGTACGGGAAGGATCGCCTGCCACCCGGCGACGGACGGCTACGCGTGGGCGGGGACGAAAGCCGGCGTGAGGCGGCGCTGGTCGTAGTAGCGGTGGAAGACGGGCGTGGCCGCGCCCGACATCGGTGGCACGATCCACGACCAGTCGGCCGGGCAGGCCCTGCCCGCCTTCTCCTCCCGCTCCAGGTGGGTCAGGAAGCGCCTGGACTCGGTGTGGTGGTCGGTCATCGTCACCCCCGCCGCCTCGAACGAGTGCAGCACGGCCACGTTGAGCTCCACCAGCGCGTGGTCGCGCCACAGGGTCCGCTCGTGGGAGGTGTCCAGCCCCAGTCGCCGGGCGATCACCGGCAGCTGGTCGTAGCGGTCGTGGTCGGCGAGGTTGCGGGCGCCGATCTCGGTCCCCATGTACCAGCCGTTGAACGGCGCGCACGGATAGCAGATGCCGCCGATCTCCAGGCACATGTTCGAGATGGCGGGTACGGCGTGCCAGCGCAGGTCCAGCTCCTCGAACCAGCGGTACTCGGGATGCCTGATCGGCACCTCGAGGATCGCGTCCCCCGGCACGTTGCACAGCAGCGGCCGCCCCTTGGCGGGCTGGACGACCAGCGGCAGCACGTCGAACCTCGTTCCCGCGCCGCCGCGCCAGCCCATCCTGAGCACCTGCTCGGTGAAGGCGACGTTGCGCGGGTCGCCGAGCACGGTGTCGTCCTTTCGCCGGTATCCGGCGTAGCGGATGAGCTGTTCGTTCACGACGCGCGGGCCGGGGCAGCCGGGGTGGTCCTGGGCGAACACGGTGATCATCGGTCTGATCCTGCCGCCGCCCGTCGCCTCTCTCAGGTGGGCGACGCATTCGACTGCCACGCCTTCGGCGCTGGAGACGTCCCTGCGGTCCCTGACCTTGAGCGAACGCCAGTAGAGCCGCCCGATGCAGCGGCTGCTGTTGCGCCAGGCCACTCTCGCGCCGAACTCCAGCTCCTCGGCGGTGTGGGTGTAGGTGCCGAACTTGGCCGCGTCCCGCGCGATCTGCCGCAGGCGCGCGTGGACGTCGCCCCCGGCCGGGTTCTCCGCGTGGAACAGGCGGATGAAGCGCTCCGCCTCACGGAAGTCGACGGTTCTCTCAGTGACGGTGTGGACATCGAAGGGACGAAGAGACCTCATCCACGTAAGCACGCAGCAACCAGCGCATTCCGGGTTCGCGGATCGCGCGACCGATTCCGGGTCGGAGGCACGGTCCTGTTGGCGTCGCCCTCACCACGTCGCCCTCATGTGGTCCGCAGCAGACCACATCTTCACCCGCGCAACACGATTTGTCCCCTAAACCGGGAAAACTGCGTGATCGCAGCACTCCGGAGCGTCACTCTCTCGGCGCGGATCAGGGGGTGAGCTTGTGAGCGCCCCTGGCCGGAGTGGCGGGCAGGAAGCGGGGCTCCTTCCAGCCGCGCTCCGCGTAGGCCCCCAGCACCGACTCCCGTACGGCAGGCACCCGCTCCTCCGCCACCAGCGCGATCGCCGACCCGCCGAACCCGCCACCGGTCATCCGCGCTCCACGGGCCCCGCCCCGGATGGCGGCCTCCACCGCGACGTCCAGCTCGGGGGAGGACACCTCGTACTGGTCCCGCAGCGACAGGTGCGAGGCGTTCAGCAGTGCCCCGATCTCGGCGACCGCTCCCGCCCGCAGCAGCCCGATGACCGCCTCGACGCGGTGGTTCTCCGTGACGACGTGCTGGACGCGCTTGCGCTCGTCACCCTGGAGCACGGCCAGCGCCCCGGCCAGGTCCGTCACGTCACGCAACGCGGCGACGCCGAGCTTGCGGGCGGCGGACTCGCAGTCGGCGCGGCGCTTGGCGTACTGGCCGTCGGCCAGCTCGTGGTGGACGCCGGTGTCGATGATGACGATCCGCATCCCGTGCGCGGCCACGTCGAGCGGGATGTTGCGGAAGCCGAGAGAGCGGCAGTCGAGGAACAGGGCCCTGCCTTCCTCGCAGAGCGCCGATGCCGCCTGGTCCATGATGCCGCAGGGCATGCCGACGAAGTCGTTCTCCGCCTTCTGGCCGAGCAGGGCGATCTCCATGGGGGTCAGGCCCAGGCCGTACACCTCGTTGAGGGCGGAGCCGATGACGACCTCGAGGGCCGCGCTGGAGCTCAGCCCCGCGCCCGCGGGCAGGTCGCCGTCGATGACGATGTCGGCGCCCCTGGTGCGTGAGCCGAGCATGGCCAGGACGCCGACGACGTAGCGGGTCCAGCCCCTCGCGGTGTCCCACGAGGCGATGACCTCGGGGTCGCCGGGGGACTGCAGCGACATGAGCCTGATCGTGCCGTCCGTGCGCGGGCTGAGCGCGGCGGTGATTCCCCACGGCACCGCGAAGGGCAGCACGAAGCCGTCGTTGTAGTCGGTGTGCTCGCCGATGAGGTTGACGCGCCCAGGCGCGCGCCACACGGTCGCCGGCTCGGCGGCGTAAGCACCACGGAAAGCTTCAACAACGCGCATAATCGAACACTCCTCAACAACGGTTCGACCGTAGACTAGCGCGATGGAGGAGATGAGGGATCCCCGGCTCGGGACGGTCAGGCTCTTCCTCAAGCACGACGACAACAAGACCCGCAAGCTCAAGTACAACCTGGGCCACCCGCGCGTGCTCAGCTTCGGCGGCGCCTACTCGGGGCACCTGCGCGCGCTGGCCAGGGCGGGCATGGAGCACGGCTTCGAGACGATCGGCGTGGTGCGCGGCGAGGAGCATCTGCCGCTCAACCCCTCACTGGCGTACGCCAGGGCGTGCGGGATGCGCCTGACCTATCTCGACAGGGCCGCCTACCGGCTCAAGCACACCCCGCAGGTCCTCGACGGGCTGCGCGAGGAGTTCGGGGACGTCGCGATCCTGCCAGAGGGAGGCAGCAACGCGGCGGCGGTGCGGGGCTGCGCCGAACTGCCGGGCGAGATCGACCTCGACTACGACGTGATCTGCTGCCCCGTCGGCACCGGCGGCACCCTGGCCGGCATCGCGGCCGGGTTGCCGGAAGGCAGGCGCGCGCTCGGCTTCGCCGTGCTGAAAGGGGCAGGGTTCCTCAACGACGAGGTGGCCAGGCTGCAGCGCGAGGCCTGTGGCACGGTCACCGGCAACTGGGCGGTCAACCTCGACTACCACTTCGGCGGCTACGCAAGGACCTCGCCCGCGCTGGACCCTTCCTTCGAGCAGGTCTACGTCGCCAAGATGATCTACGGGATCCTCGACCTGGCCGGGCAGGGCGCCTTCGCCCGCCACACCCGCGTCGTCGCCGTCGTCACGGGTCAGCCCTCGACTCCCGTCGCGCCATGGGGCGCGCCGACCGGTTTCGACTCGGGCGACCCGCGCTGACGCAGATAGATCGAGAGCACCACCATCGAGGCCACCGCGAGGAACTCCGACTGCCAGTTCTGCAGCGTCCTGCTCCAGAAATCGGCGCCCGTGACATAGGCGCCCCAGCTCTGCGGGTCGCGCAGTTCGGCGAGCCGCTGCGCGTTGTTCGCCGCGAGCCCGGCCACCGACTGCGCCAGCCACGACAGCACGAACACGGTGCCCATCACCCATCCGAGCGAGTTGCTGAACAGCGCCCTGCGCCAGCCGTCGGCCGTGGCCCATCCGGGTGACTCCCCCTGCGCGTGCCTGCCGACCATCTGCTCCTTGTCGGACCCGCCGCCCTCCTTGCCGACCTCCTTCGACTCGGGTGAGCCTCGCTGCACCAGCCACACCGTCGCGAGAATGAACAGGAGGAACTGCAGGTACTCCGACTGCCAGTTCTCCGCCACGTCGACCGCGAAGTCCGACGTCGTGACGTATTCGACCACCGAGATCGGTTGCCCGCCGTCCACGAGCCGCTGGTCGTTGTACTCGGCGTTGCCGGCGAACGCCTGGCCGATCAGCGCGAGAGCGAAGATCAGTAGGAAGAACAGCGACAGGGAGTTCTCCTTGAGGAAACGCTTCATCGGCGCATCAACCCCATCGCGAAGAACCAGGTAAGCCCCACGACGATGATGAGCATGGTCGTGACGAACACCGTGCGCATCAGTCCTCCACCTCGCACTCGTACGGCAGGTCGTCCCCCCGCGGCGCGCATCCCGCGGCCTTGACCCGCCAGCCGCCGCCGAAGCGGTGCAGGAAGAGGGTGTCGCCGTCCAGCCGTACCTGCGCCTCGTCGCCCCACACGGCGACCGACTTGACCGCGCCGCCGCGCAGCCCCACCTCGACGAGCGCCTGCGCGCAGGTCTGGCCCTTGTCCGGCAGCTTCTCCGCGGTCCTGCGGGCAAGCAGTTCGCAGGCGATCTCACCCTGCTGGGTGGTGGCCGCCGCGAGGAACCGCTCCGCCGTACGCGCGGGAGGGCCCGTGTCCACGGCGCATCCGGTGGCGGCGAGCAGGGCGAGCAGGACGACGGCTGTCTTCATGGCAGGGAGCTACCCAGGATGACTGCTGAGAAGCTTGGGACATGAAGAGAACAGATGTTCCACCACGGTGGGACGAGCGGGCCACCCTCCAGACCTTCCTTTCCTACGCGCGCGCGACCGCGGTGGCCAAGTGCGAGGGGATGAGTGACGAGGACGCGAGGAAGGCGCCTCTGCCCGACTCGCCGCTGATGACGGTCGCGGGGCTGGTCAGCCATCTGCGCTGGGTGGAGCACTGGTGGTTCGAGGTGGTGTTCCTCGGAGAGGAGGAGCGGGCGCCCTGGACGAAGGAGGCCCCCGACCTGGATTTCACGCCCGACCCCGCGCGGACGCTCGCCGACGTGGTCGCCGAGTACACCAGGGCCTGCGCGGAGATCGACGACAAGCTCGCCTCCGCCGACCTCGACGCCCTGTCGGCGGGCAAGGGCCGCGAGGGCGACGCGTTCACGCTGCGGTGGGTGATCGGGCACCTGATCGAGGAGACCTCGCGGCACAACGGCCACCTCGACGTCGTGCGCGAGCTGGTCGACGGGGTGAAGGGCGCCTAGAAGCGGTCGAGCAGGGGTGCGAGCAGCGCGTTGAGCTCCTTGACCAGCACGGCCAGCGCCCGATGCGCCGCCTCCTCCACACCGTCGTGCGGGCCCTGCGGCGCCGGTGGCAGCTCGTCCAGCGGGATCGGCGCCTGCACCAGCAGGGAGGCGCGCACGAACGGACCACGCGAGAGGTCCTGCTGGGTCGGCTCGACGTACTGGCCGAAGATCTCCTGCCAGCCCCGCCAGCCCCGGTCCCGCCACCACTCCCTTGAGCTGGTGAGCTGCTCGGGCAGCGGCGAGACGATGCGGACCTCGGCGATGAGCGTGCCGTCCCATGTGTTGCGCACGCAGGTCGCGTCGAGGACGCGCCTGTCCCACCTGATGTGCCCCGGTGAGATGGCGGGAGGGACGGCCATCCGCCACGCGGCGCAGGCGAAGGTCACGGGGGCGATGTCCCCCCACGCCTCGGCGAACTCGTCGACGTTCTTGCGGACGTGCGCGCCGTAGCGGCCGTCCCTGTCCCTGTCGAGCTCCTGGTCGATCCAGAACGCCTTCGCCATGCGGTCCACGCTACCCCGAGATCACGAGAGGGTGGTCATTGAATGACCGAATGAGTATATTTGGTCAAACAATGGAGGTGGGTATGGCTCGTCCACCGGCGGATCCCGGACGGCAGCTGGAGCGGGCGCACCGCATCCTTGACGCCGCGTCAGAGCTGATCCAGCGCTTCGGCTACGACAAGACCACGATCGACGACATCGCCAGGGCGGCGGGGGTCGCCAAGGGAACGATCTACCTGCACTGGAGGACGCGCGACGCGCTGTTCGCCGCCCTGCTGCGCCGCGAGCGGGTCCACCTGCTCGACGACGTACGGCGGAGCGCCCCCTCGACCCTCCACGACCTGCTCCACGGCCTGGCCCGCGAGCTGCTGCGCAGGCCGCTGATGAGGGCCAGCCTCCTCGGCGACTCCGAGGTGCTCGGCAAGCTCACCCGCCACAAGCGCGAGAGCGGCACCGCGCCGCCGACGGGCGAGCTGTTCGAGACCTACATCGACGCCCTGCGCGACCACGGCGCGCTGCGCGCCGACCTGACGACCCCCGAGCACCTGACGGTCTTCGCCTCCACGCTCTACGGATTCCTGACGGCGCAGCGCTACCTGCCCGACTCGATGAAGGTGCCGGACGAGCGGCTGGCCGAACTGCTCGCCGACGTGGGACGGCGTGCGATGGAGCCGGGCGGGGCAGGCGACGCCGTGGCCGTCGCCAAGGCAACACAGGAGTATCTCGACACCGCCGTGACGATCGCGCAGGACAAACTGCGCGAATCGCTCGGCACTAAGGAGTATGCGACGTGAGGGTGCTTCCTCTCGACGACGCCGCCGCCACGCTCGAGGTCGCGGGCGGCAAGGGCGCCTCCCTCGCCCGGCTGGCCAGGGCGGGCCTGCCGGTGCCGGCCGGATTCCACATCACCACAGACGCCTACCGCGAGTTCGTCGCCCCCTTCCACGACCGGATCCTCGCCTCGCTCGACGAGCCCGCCGCGATCGCCGCCCTGTTCGCCGAGCACGAGATGCCGGACGAGACCGCGAAGGCCGTCCGCGAGGCATACGCGGCGCTCGGCGACGACGTTCCCGTCGCCGTGCGCTCCTCGGCCACCGCCGAGGACCTGCCCGGCATGTCCTTCGCCGGACAGCAGGATACCTACCTCAACGTCCGCGGCGACGCCCTCCTCGACGCGGTCAGGCGCTGCTGGGCCTCGCTGTGGACCGAGCGGGCCATCGCCTACCGCGGCCGCAACGACGTCTCCCATGGCGAGGTCGCGCTCGCCGTCGTCGTGCAGGAACTGGTCGCGGCCGACGCGGCGGGCGTCATGTTCACCGCCAACCCCGTCAACGGCGCCCGCGACGAGATCGTCGTCAACGCCGCGTGGGGCCTCGGCGAGGCGGTCGTCGGCGGCCAGGTCACCCCCGACACCCTTGTGGTCAAGGACGGCGCGGTCACCGACGAACGCGTCGCCGACAAGACCGTCATGACCGTGCGGACCGGCTCAGGCACCCGCGAGGAGCCCGTGCCCGAGGAAAGACGCCGCCTTCCCGTGCTCGACGGCCCTCAGGCCGTACGGCTGGCCGAGCTCGGCACCACCATCGAGCGCCTGTACTGCACGCCCATGGACGTGGAGTGGGCGATGCGCGACGGAGAGCTGTTCGTCCTGCAGGCCCGCCCCGTCACCGGTCTCCAGCAGGAGGTCGAGGAGTGGAACGACAGCCGCAAGGGCGACTACCTGTGGACCGCGGGCAACCTCGGCGAGGCCATCCCCGACGTGATGACCCCCGCCACCTGGTCGTTCGTGCGGATCTTCATCCACGAGGCGATGTCCGCCTCCGCGCTGCCCGGCTTCGACCTCGTCGGCAACATCGGCGGCCGCTTCTACATGAACCTCAGCCTCACCGTCTCCATCGCCAAGGCGCTCGGCATGGGGTCCAGGCTGAGCGCGGTGGAACAGGTCTTCGGCAAGTTCCCTCCGGGCCTGGACATCCCCCTGGTGAAGACCTCGCGGTGGAAGATCGTCAAGCTGACCCTGCCCATGGCCTTCCGCATCAGGAAGCGGGTCAAGGACAGCCTCGCCACCATGCCCGCCTTCCTCGCCACCGCGCGGCGGCGCAACGAGGAGCTGCGCGCCACGATCGAGGCCGCGGGGAGCGGCACCGAACTGGCGCAGGTGTGGGAAGGCGAGCTGCTGCCGTATCTGATCACGGCCTGCAGGATGCTCGAGGCGGCGGGACGGCAGGGCGGCGCCACACTGGTCTGGACCCGCGACAAGCTGCGCAAGATGATGGGCGAGACCGACGCCGAGGCCATGCTGACCGGCGTCAACGCGGACGGCTCCGGCGAGCTGGCCAGCCTCGGGCCGATCATCGGCCTCGACCGGCTGGCCAAGGGCGAGATCACACGCGAGGAGTTCGCGCTCGCCTACGGGCATCGGGGGCCGCACGAGTTCGAGGTCTCCCGCCCCAGGCCCGGCGAGGACCCTGAGTGGATCGACGCCCAGCTCGCGGGGCTGTCGACCGCGCAGGCCGACACCGGCGCGCTGCTCGCCAGGCAGGCCGCCGCCCGCGACGCGGCCTGGGCCAGGTTCGCCCAGCGCCATCCGGGCAAGGAGGCCGCGATGCGGGCCAGGATCGCCCGCTGGAACGCCGTCGTCCGCGACCGCGAGACGACCCGCTCGGAGGTGATCCGCGCGTTCTGGGCGCTACGCGCCTTCGTGCTCAGGGCGGGGGAGCTGACCGGGCACGGCGACGATCTGTTCTTCCTGCCCGTCGACGAGATCCTCTCCGTGCTGCGCGGCGCCGAGCCCACCAGGGTCGCGGTACGGCGCGCCACCTACGAGCGCTACGCGGCGCTTCCGCCGTACCCGACGCTGATCGTGGGCTACTTCGACCCCGTCCGCTGGGCCGCCTCGCCCGACCGCCGCGCCGACCTCTACGACGCGCGCGGCATCTCGGTCGAGGTCGCCGACGCGGTCACGGGCTTCCCCGGCGCACCCGGCGTCGTCGAGGGCGTGGCGAGGGTCATCGCGGGACCCGAAGAGGGCGAACGGCTCAAGCAGGGCGAGATCCTCGTCACGACGCTCACCAACATCGGCTGGACACCGATGTTCCCCCGCGCCGCCGCCGTCGTCACCGACATGGGAGCGCCCCTCTCGCACGCCTCGATCGTCGCGCGCGAGCTCGGCATCCCCGCGGTCGTCGGCACCGGCAACGCCACCATGCGGATCAAGGACGGCGACCGCGTCCGGGTCGACGGCGAAAAGGGAACGGTCGAGGTTCTGCCAAGTTGAGGCCCCGCTCGGCGAGCCTCGGCCAGGATGCGTCGCATGACTGCGCGCATGACAGAGGAGGAGCGGGAGCTCGAAGCCAGATGCGAGGCCTACCGCAGGGCGCGGCAGGACCTCGACAGAGTGAGACCGTTTGAGCCGTGGATGCCCGCAGACGAGGAAACGCCCGCCTGATCCTGGGATCGGGCGGGCGTTTCCCCACGTGCGCGAACGGTGTGCAGGTCGCCTCTCGGCGGAAGGCACAACACGGCTCCAGCCGAACGGTATTCCGTGAAGGCAATAGGTGAGGCCCGGGGACACTGGGCACACCGGCCACGATGCATGTAACCACGAGCACCCGGCATCCATTCCCCCCGGCGCCTGGCGATCTTCCACTGTCCGCTCCCGCACGGTCCCGTGGAGTTACTTCGCAGGCTCAATGCGGTGGGTTGAGCCTGGAGCGCGGGGGATGCGATCTATGCTGGCAAGCGCGAGATTTTGTGGGAGACTGCACTTTCGCAGGGGGCGGTAGCTCAGCCGGTCAGAGCATCGGACTCATAATCCGTGGGTCGTGGGTTCAAGTCCCACCCGCCCTACTCTTCCATACCGTGTTTGACCTGGGGTTTCACGATTCTCCAGACCCTCCGCGCGAGTTGTCGATCATGTTTGGTTGCTCGCTGGTTGCTCGCATGTACGGATCGTGTACATCGGTAGATCGCTTAGACAGACATTGTCAACTCAGCCCCCCGCGACGATCATCAGAAGGCCAAGCCAGAACGCCGCTCAAGGCCGTGACATCGGCGGCATCCATGCGATCACTCAAACGTTCTCCAAGCCAGGTTTCCTGCCAAGTGGGCCGTGACCAGGCTGGCCGCAACGGCCCCCGGACACCGCAACGCCGCCCGCCTGGGATGTGACCGAACTCAACGACCTGCGCGCTCGCCACCTCAGGCGATCAGCGCGGCCAAGAGCAAGCCACGACGCCCAAATCGAAGCTTCCTGGAGGGAACGCGCCCTCAACGCCGAAGGGGCTCTCAGCACGGCGCACCGAGAGATCGACACTCAACGAGACCGGATCGGTCTGCTGCTCGGCCAGATCCGCGACCTCGAAGCCGATTACACCGAACAAGCCGCGCAACGCATCGCCACCCAGAACGCTGACCTGAAACGACAGGTCAGCGACCTCTCCCCGGCGAACCGGAATCTTGAGGAGAAGCTCGCACTCTCACGCTCCAATAGCCGCTTCCGCGACAAACGCATCGCCGATCTTGAAGCTCGGCAGCTCGAAGACCTAGCTACGATTCCCGAGTGATCAGCACCGCAGGTTCCGCGCTCGGTACACGCGCAGCCCACCGACTGGCCCAGACGGGATTCTGGCCGATCGAGCCAGGGTTGACCGACGCGGAGTTCGCCCGCATCGAGCACAAGTACGGCTTCGAATTCTCCGACGATCACCGAGCGTTCCTCGCCGCAGGGCTGCCGACCGGCTCCCCTCCGCCCGAGCCGGGAGTGTTCCAGAGCGAAACACCCTGGTCCGACTGGCGCAACGGTGACCCTGTTGAACTGCGCGAAAGGCTGAACTGGCCGGTGGACGGAGTTCTCTTCGACGTCGGGCACGGCTACTGGCACGACACTTGGGGCGAACGGCCAAACGACCAAGCTGAAGCAATCAGTGCAGCCCGCCTGAAACTCAGCGAAGTCCCGCGCATGGTCCCCATCTTCAGCCACCGATACCTGCCAGCCGGACGAGGAACCTACGGGCACCCGGTCTTGTCGATGCACCAGACAGACATCATCTACTACGGCCCCGACCTCTTCGACTACATCCAGCAGGAGTTCGGTGGTGCCAGCCTCGACATCGCCCCAAACTGGACTCCGCCGGCAGCCGTCCCCTTCTGGCGAGACTTCCTCTGACCAGAGGTCGGCTCGGACTGGCTACAAACACACGACACACACATGTTCGCGACGTGACCAGCAGGTCGAACATAGATTGAACCGAAGGCGATCGGTAAACCGACCACGTCAACCAAGCAAAAGGCGATAAGGACCCGTCCGACTGGAAGCGTCCGTTGACGAGCTGCTACTGCGTGTACGCCCGCTCGTGGATCGACGTGAAGTTCGACTGGGGCCTGACGTTCCAGGTGAGCGAGAAGGCTGCACTGGAAGACATGCTCACCTACTGCTGACCGAAGCGAACGGCTCCACTCTGCCGAAGCCGAGCGGCAAGACCCCCTCCTGCGGTGGCTGACGACGTTATCGGCCGCTGCGGGACGTGGCGGGCGCTCGGGCTCAGCGCGGCATGTGTAGCCGACTCAAGATGAGAGGTCACACCCAGCGACCATCGTGCCCAGGCGGTCCGGCGTCCGCAAGGTGGCGGCGTCATACGGGCCGCACCAGGTCATGTGCCCGATTCGGGCGGGGCTAGCCGCGGTCGACATCTCGGATAGGCCCGCATTCCGCTGGACCGTCCGGCACGACAACCTGTGCGAGGAGGTGCGGGTGCCGAATATTCATCCGTGCAGGTCATGGAGGTGATGCACTCTTGCGCTCCCGTCGTAGCCCCTCACGGCATGATGGCTCTCAGTGGGTGGTTTATGTGGTGATTATCAGTTGATGATTTAGGTGGAGCACCTTTGCGGCATGCGGAAGAAACTTGCTCCTATCGCGGTCGTCGCGGCCGTCCTGACACTGCTCGCCGCTCCGGCTGGCGCCGCGGTCGGTCCCCCGGTCCCGCCGCCCGGCCATCCTGCGCAGGTGCCCACCCCGCCCCCGCTCACGCCGGAGGAGGCCGAGAAGCACGACGAACAGGCTTCCGTCACGCAGGCCGCCGAGGCGTGGATGTCCTGCACCCGGCTCTGGAGGAACTTGCGGGTGCCGAAAATTCATCCGTGCAGGTCGCAGGAGTGACGGGCGACCACGTGCTCCCGACTGGAAGTCGCGAGAGCTGTACCAGAAACGGCATGATGATCGGTCGTGCTGCTGCGCTCGGCCTACCTCACCGTGACTACCACCTTCTCGTTCCTGCGACTGCTGCCCAGGAGCGATCACGACAAGGACATGGAAATTCTGGTGCTCCGGCACCAGTTGACGGTACTGGAGCGGCAGGCGGCAAAGCCGGCGCTCACGCCGGAGGACCGGTTTCTCCTGGCAGGACTGCTCTGCCGTCCGCCGATGGACCAGTTGCGGCACATCACGTTGCTGGTGCACCCGGACACCGTCCTGCGCTGGCACCGTGATTTCCTGCGGCGACGGCACGCCGCGGCCAGTGCATTGCGGCGGCGTGGACGCCCGCGCACCGTTCGGTCCATCCGGATCTCGGTACTGCGGCTAGCACGGGAGAACTCCTCGCGGGGCTACCGGCGCATCCACGGTGAACTGGCCGGGCTCGGCGTCAAGATCGCTGCCTCCACCGTCCGGGGAATCCTCAAAGGCCACGGCATCGACCCGTCGCCTGGGCGGACGGCGATCACATGGTCCGCGTTCCTGCGCAGCCAGGCAGGTGCGCTGGTGGTGTGTGACCTCGTCGAGGTCTCCACGCTGACCGGGGCGCGCCTGTACGTTCTGGCAGTCGTCGAGCACGCCACCCGTCGCGTTCGCATCCTCGGCGTCACCCCGCACCCCACTGGGCAGTGGGTCACTCAGCTCGTCCGCAATCTTGTCATGGACCTGCCGGGCGCGGGCAGGACCGCGAAGTTCCTGATACGGGATCGGGACGCGAAGTTCACCGCGGCCTTCGACGCCGTCTTGCTCGATGCCGGGATGCGGGTGGTCAAGACCGGTGTTCGGATACTGCGGATGAATTCCATCATGGAACGCTGGATCCAGACCTGCCGGCGCGAGCTGCTGGACCGGACCTTGATCTGGAACCAGCGCCACCTTCTGCACGCGCTGCGCGAGTGCGAGACCTTCTACAACGAACACCGGTCGCACCGGCTCTTGGACAGGCAGCTCCGCTGCGACCGCTTCCCGATTCGGGTGCTGACCCAGCCCGGATCACGCTGCTCGATATCCGCCGACATGATCGACTTGGCGGGTGCACTCAAGGAGTACCGACATACGGCTTGACCTGGCCGGATGATTATTCGGCACCCGCAGGTCCGGGAAGAGATCGAAGAGGCTGCTACGCAAGAGAAGGTGTAGCTCGGTGGTGAATTCGGTCATGTTCGTCACATCAATACCTAACACAGCGGCCAGGATGCCACTAGCTGAATGTCTTTCCTTGGGGACATGCGTTGCCGTTGCTGAGCCGTATTTGAGGTATAGCCCGGAAGTGGCTTTGGCTTTCCTGAACTAACCTTCATTCATCCGATTACTGTACTGAGATTCGATCGTCATAGATCTTGTAACGAGGTCTACGCTGGGCGCTTCTAGATCACTCGATGTGCCTTGTCGCCCTTATTCGTCGGGGCTACAGGGTCGGACGTGCTGGGAAGTCGGCACGACTTTGGCAGCGGAGATTACAGCGTGGACGCATGACCTTCGGGAGTGAATTGGTGTCGGTAAGCGGTGATCGAGAGATGGGCGGTGTGGAGGAAATCCCGGTGATGGATATTCCCATCGCTGATCTCGTGACCGGTAATCACGTTAGGGCATTTGGCATCAGCGAAGAGCACGTGCAGATTTTGGCCGATTGCGACGAGGAATTGCCTCCCATACTGGTGCAGAAGCAATCCCTGCGGGTCATCGACGGTATGCACCGCATACTTGCGGCCGAGTTGCAGGGGCGCACCGAGATCAGGGCTCGGCTCATGGACGTCGGGGACGCGAATGCGTTTCTTTATAGTGTTAGCGCGAATATTGCACACGGATTAGCTCTGTCATTGTCGGATCGAAGGAATGCGGCTGTTCAAATCATCAGACTGTATCCAGATTGGTCGGATCGAGCCGTCGCTCGGGCGGCAGGGCTCTCCGGCAAGACGGTCAGCGCATTGCGCGCCCGCCAGAGCTCTGTCGCGCCACCGGGGCGCCGACTCGGTCTTGACGGACGGACGAGGCCGGTGAACAGTGCTGCCGGCCGGGCGATCGCGCAGGAGCTGCTCGCGAAGAAGCCCGAGGCATCCCTGCGGGAGATTGCGAAGGAAGCCGGAATCTCGCCAGGCACCGTCCGCAGAGTCCGTGCTGAGTTGCAGGGGAAGGCAGAGCAGAGACCCTCGAACGGCGACGTGTCAGTGCGAGTCGTGCGGCGTCGAGTGACCCTAGAGAGAAACAGCGCTCCAACTCCCAGCGCCCACAATCCATCGTTCGGGCCAACCGCGGCCGACTGTGAGGCCATATTGGAGATTCTCCGGAATGACCCCTCCCTGAGATACCGGGATACAGGACGAGGACTTCTGCAACTACTCCATCATCAGCGACCCGTGTTCGCGAGAACCACGAAGATCATGGACACTATCCCTCCCCATTGCAGGCCTGCGGTCGCCGTCCTGGCCCGGATCTACGCACAAGGTTGGCTTGAGCTGGCGCAAAATCTTGAGGAAACGGCCTCGCGCTCTGCGAACACCAGACGCTCAGAGAGCGCATGATCCCGTGGCGTGCAACTGAGGAAACGCGGCAGTTGCACGCCACACGCTCGGGGGTGGGCCCTCATGGCCAGGTGATCTCCTGTTTTGGTGGTCAGAGCGGCGGGGTCACCCCCTTGCCGGTGAGGGCCTCGGCGAGGCAGTGGGAGTCTCCGCTGGTCCCGACGAGGTGGGCGTGGCGCAGCAGCCGGTCGACAGTGGCGGTGGCCAGTGGCTTGGGCGCGATCGTGTCGAAGCCGGATGGGTGGATGTTGCTGGTGACGACGCTGCGCTGCTCGCAGGCGGCGTCGACGATGCGGTAGAACGCCTCGGCGGCTGTTGGGGTGTTCGTGAATGCCTCGCTCGCTGATATTCTGCGTGTGATTGAGGGAGTTCGCCTGGACTGCGTCCAGTTGCACGGAGATGAGGGACCGGAGTTTGCCGAGAAGCTCCCGGTGAGAGTCATCAAGTCGATCCGGGTCGGCTCGCGCGAGGACTTGGCTGGCTTGGAGCGGTACCACGTAGACGCATTCCTGCTGGATGCGAAAGTCGACGGGCATTTTGGCGGCACCGGTCGACGCTTCGACTGGTCACTGCTCGAGGGAGTAGAACTGGCGAGACCACTAATTTTGGCCGGTGGCCTTGATTCCGAGAACGTTGCTGACGCTGTGAAGCAGACTAGGCCGTATGCCGTTGACGTGTGCAGCGGCGTGGAATCCGCTGTAGGGGTTAAATCCCGCCAAAAGGTACGTGCATTCGTCGAAAACGCCCGGCGCGCGGCATCGCTTGGCTAGCCCTGCGGTTGCGCAGTGGATTTCGCCAAGCTGAGAGGGCGCATTTGACTATCGGCAGGACGCCTTCGCCACGCTCAGAGCCTATCGTACCCCTGAAGCCGCACGGCCTTCTAGGCGCGCTGATCGATTTCTGTGGCGCCGATGGAGCAGGCACACCGACTGCGATCAATTTACTCCTTGGCGAGATTGATTGATAGCGGGATTTCGCCATCACGGATGGTCGCGCTATGCCAGCCGTCGGATTGATGGCGGTCCGCCTTGTGTGAACGGCACGCTCTTCGGCGATGGCAACGGAGCTGTCGCGGAAGAGAATATCCTTGGTATTTTTGGTGTGGTGGATCGCTTAAGCCGGCAGGCGTTTGATATTGAGCCAGCGCTCGCTGCCAGGCAATTCGTTCTGGTAGACCGTTATGTAAATTACACGCTGGCTTACTATGCGGTGAAGCATGATTCGTCGCTTCAATACCTAGCGTCGATCTGTTCGCCTATCCACGAGCCTGATGCTACATCCGTGTTGGACTGCACTTCCGAGGTCGCGATCGATCGTGTCGTGCAGTCCAGAGAGTGCTGACCAGCAGATCGGCCCAACAGCAAGGTTTATTGACGCATATAGTTCAACTGCGGCGAGTAATGGGGCTCTTCGATTTTGAGGGGGATGGTCACCCTCACGCCGCTGCGTTGATCATTTTTTGTGTGCAGGCCAACCGTACTCGTCGGCGTTGGTTGGTCAGGTTGCGGAAGCCGAACGCCACGCGGGCGGCGTCCTTAAAGAGACGGTTCGTTCCTTCGGTGCGGGCGTTGGTGACCCGGGTGGTGATGAAGGCCAGCGTCTCGAGCCACCACGCGTCGATCGTCTCGGCCAGGGTGACCAGCTCCGGGAGGTCAGAGGTCGCGCACCAGGGGAAGAAGTGGAACAGCCGGTGGGAGATCACTGAGCGTGGCGCTTGTTGGCGGGCGCAGGCCAGCAACGCGCGTAGTTCCTCCTTGGCGATCCAGGCGGTGAGAATCTGCCCGGTCGGCTCGTGGTCGATGAGCGCGTTCCACATGCCGATGAAGGCCCGCTCAGACAGGTTCTCCCGGGCACGGGGCAGACGGTGGCGATTGGCCCATTCCGGGTCGGCGGCCCGGCCGCGGCGTCCACGTTGCTCGCGGGTGACGCGCTGGCGGATCGCGGTGAGTGCCTTGTTGGCCAGGGCGATGAGGTGGAAGTGGTCCACCACGATGATGGCGTGCGGCAGCGCTCGCCGGATGGCTGTGCGGTAGCACGCGGCCGGGTCGATCGCGACCACTCGCACGGCAGCCTTCCACGCCAGGCCGCGTGCCGCCAGCCAGTCGATGACCGCGGCGCCGGTGCGGCCGGCGGCCTGGCCGAGCAGCCCCTGCTCACTGGACAGGTCGACGAAGTTGGTCTCGAACCGCTCCAGCTTCTCCCAGCTCCCATCGGGCATCTTGCGCCAGCGTGCCCGTCCGCGACGGGTCTCATCGATGCCCAGCACCTCCACCGGCTCCGGCTCGGCCGGAAGCTCGTCAGCCAGCGCGACGAAGTGGCGGTGCACCAGCGGCCAGGCTAGGCGATACTCCCGGCACGACTGCGTCACCGATGCACCGGAGGCGACGCGACGAGCCGCTGCCCGGCACAATCGGCCGGTCACCCGTGCCCGGGGCGGGGTCTCGGTCACCGACTCGGTGAATGCCTTGCGTCGGCACTGGTCCTCCTGGCAGGCGAACTGCCGCTTGTGCCAGCACACCAGCAGCCTCTCCTCGCCGTAGGGCAGGTCCCGTGGCCTTGTCGTGCGGCGCTGGCGAACCGTGGTGGAAATGACCCCGCACTCGGGGCAGGCGGCCCACTCCTCAGGTCGTCCGATATGCGCGACTCGCACAGGTTCACCGCGCTCATCGGCGACGCGTTCGACCTTGAGCACTGCGATGTCGGGCATGCCGAACAGGATCGAAGTACTGTCGTTCACAGCTCGTGGCCCCCGTCACTAACTGTCCTTGATCAACAGCTAGTGTGGTGGGGTCACGAGCTCTCGCGCGTCAGGCCACGCCGACGCCCTTCTCCCTCAAGATCGAAGAGCCAGTAATGGTGTGACTGTTATGTCGTCACTGAACCCATTTCAGCGGGCCTCACGGAGTTGTGGAACGAGGACAGCTGTGGCGAGTTGACCTGCGAGAAGAGGACAGCAGCGAATACTCCGGCCTCATTTGGCCGTTTCTTCCGGAAGCTCCCTGATGATAGCCGGATCTTCGCCTTGCTGGGCTTGACACAATCGGACGGATAAGCTGATCGATCAATTGATCGCGGCGCCAGTGGAGTCATTGTCAGCGTAGGCATTCGCCTGTCGTCGATACAGTTCGGCGTAACGGCCCGCCGAGCTCATGAGTTCATGATGGGAGCCCTCTTCTGCAATGACGCCCTGATCGAGGACGACAATTTTGTCCGTCATGCGGACGGTCGAGAATCGATGCGAAATCAAGATGGCGATCCCGCCGCAGTTGGCGATCATTTCCCGAACCTGCTCGGCGAATCGTTGGAAGAGCTCGTGTTCGGCCGCCGGGTCGATCGCGGCGGTCGGTTCGTCCAGGATCAGCAGGAGGGGCTCGCGCCGCATCAGGCCGCGGGCGACGGCTAGCTTCTGCCCCTCGCCCCCGGACAGCTCGACCCCGTTGAACACCGGGCCGAGCTGCGTCTCCAAGCCGTCGGCGAGTTTCGAGACGAGCGCCGTGGCGCCGGCGCGGCCGACCGCCGCGGTCACCGCGTCGCAGTCATCGAGACAGGGAAGGTCACCGACCCCGACGGTCTCGCGGACGAGCGTCTGGAACTTGGCGAAGTCCTGGAACACCGCCGTGCACCGCGCGGACCACTCCACAGGGGACAGCCCGGGCAGGGGGACTCCGTCGATCAGAATCTGGCCGGCAGTCGGCTCGTTCAGGCCGGTCAGGAGTTTGATCAGGCTCGTCTTCCCGGCGCCGTTGAGCCCCACGAGGCCCACGACCGTCCCGGGGGCCAAATGGAGGTCGATGCCGTCGAGAACCGGGTGGTCAGAGCCCCGATAGGAGTAGGACACGCCGCGGAGCTCGATGCCCCGCGCCAGCCTGCCCGGGGGAGAGGCAGCACCGCGGCGAGCTCGGGCCGCGTACTCCATGAACCAGACATAGTGGTCGATCGTGCGGGCGCTCTCGGTGAGCCGTCCCAGGCCGTACACGGCGATGGACACCTGCTGGGTGAGCTGGCCCATGAGCGATATCAGCATGACGATGTCCGCGGGGGTCGCCCGCCCCTCCTGACGAAGGTTGATCAGCGCCGTGAACGCCGCCGCCATCGCCGCGAAGAAGCAGATCCAGCCGGCCAGCTCCCAGCGGAGGGCCCTGATTCGGGCGCGGGACTCGGCCCGTCCGGCCTCCGTCCAGAGCGCCGCGGCACGGTGCCCGAGCTCGGCGGCGCTTCCGGCCACCCGGATCTCCTTCCCGGACTCCGGACGTGTGCAGAGCTCGTGCAGTTCCTTCTCAAGCCGCGCTGCCGACGCCGACGACTCCCGCGCCTCACGGACCAGCCTCCGCGCCCGTGAGGTGCAGTAGAGCATCGGAGCCGCCGCGAGCATGACCGCGGGAAGCAGCGGATCGACGTGCGCCAACAGCCAGACGCCGAACGCCAGCCCCAGGATCGCTCCGCTCGTCTCGGCGGCGAACCAGCAGGTCTCGGCCATGTCCCGCGTCCCCTGGCGCAGCCTCGTCAGCCGGTCGGCGTACTCGGGATGCTCGAGGTGCTCGATCGTCGGGACGTTCGCTGCCGCGGCCAGGACCTCCTGGTCGAGGTCGCGGGCGACGAGCTCGCCCAGGTCCGAGCAGCGGAGCTGGCGCAGGCGGGTGAGCGCGGTCTGCGCGGTCATGACCGCGATCCCGAGCGCCGCGGCCAGCAGCACCGTGGTCGTCGAACTGCTGCCGGAGCCCTCCACGAGCCATCGCTGGGCGGCCGCCGTCCCGGCCAGTGAGGCCGAGGCCGCCAGGATCAGCGAGGCGACGAGAAAGACGCCACCGCGATCGGCGCGCAGCCCGAGCAGGAACAGATGGCGCGCGGTCTGGAATCGCTTCGTCATGACGCGGCCGCCTCGGTGTCGAAGTGCTCCGATTGGAGCCGGAACAGGGTCGCGTAGGCACCGTCGCGGCGCATGAGGTCGGCATGACGGCCGGATTCGATGATCTTTCCGTCCTGCAGGACCACGATCCGGTCGGCATGCCTGATCGTGGAGAGCCGGTGGGAGATCAGCACCGCCGAGGCGTCCCCGATGGCCTTGACGACCCGCTGGAAGAACTCCGTCTCGGCCCGGACGTCGAGGTTGGCGGTCGGCTCGTCGAAGACGACCAGGCGGCGGCCGTGCGCCACCCCGAACAGCGCACGAGCGATCACGACGCTCTGCCACTGCCCGCCCGACAGATCCCGTCCGGATTCCCCGCTGCGCCACAAGGGGGTGTCGAGGCCGCGAGGAAAGGTCCGCACAAGCGCCCCGGCACCCGCCCGTTCGAGTGCGAGGAGGACGGCTTCGTCATCGGCGGGGTGTTCGGGGGCGGCGAGCGCGACGTTGTCGCGCAACGACGCGGGATAGCGTATGAAGTCCTGAAAGACCACGGTGAGCTGGCGCCGCCAGTGCTCGACGTCGACCTCGGCCAGATCGGTTCCGCCCACGGTGACCCGCCCGCTCGTGGGCTTGTACAGCCCGGCCAGGAGCTTGATCAGGGTGGTCTTCCCCTCGCCGTTCGCTCCGACGACGGCCAGCACCTCGCCCGGATGGATCTCGAGCTCGAGGCCGTCGAGAACCTTCCTCGACGCCCCCGGATAGCTGAAGGAGACCGCCTCGAAGTGGACGAGCGCCCCCGTCCCGACCCGGGTCCCTGTCTCCGCGTCAGGCGCCCGGTGCGAGAGCTCCAGCCGCCTCAGCGCCTGAACCGCGCCGAGGCCGTACGCCAGGTCTAGGTCTTGGCCGAAGAGCGCGCCGATGCCCCAGACCGTCATCGCCGCCACCAGACACGTCGCCAGCTCACCGGCGTCCAAGACGCCCTGGACAGCGGCGACACCGGGAACGACGAGCACACCGACCGCGGAGAGAGCGGTGAGGCCGATGGTCGTCCCCTGCCGGCGGACGACCTCTCGCCGTGCCGCCCACCGGACGGACATCCACGCGTGATGCTCGGCGCGACGCCTGCCAACGATCCACCCGGCCAACCCGAACAGCCGCACCTCTTTACCCGACGCGGGCCCGGCGGCCACCTCCGACCAGTACTCGGTCTTCCGCTCCCCGTCGATCGCCTCGTCCTCGACCCCGACGAGATGAACCCACTGCCGCCGAACCACCGCCCGATTGAGCAGACAGACCACCAACAGCACAACGGACAGGAGCGGAAGGTACATCGCCAGCACCGCCGCCGCCGCGACCGTACTGGTAAGCCGCCCAAGCAGATGCACCTGCGCCGTCACAGCCGTCCCGGCAGACCGCTTCCGCCAGGTGAACCCCAGATCCGTCGCCCGCTCGGCATCAGCCATGAACTTCTGCTCCGACAAATGACCGATCTCCCGCGGCGTCGCCGCCAGCTCCCGAATCCGCCGCCGCACACCACCATCAATCGCCCACGAAACCCGATGGTCAAGGATCTGCTGAACGGCCAAGGCCCCCTGATACAACAACATGGCGCTAAGGAGGATCCCCAGCGCGGGTATCGCCCCCGCCAAACCCCTCGTACGCGCGACCGCCCCGACCAGCTCACCCGCAGCCACCGCCATCAGCGGCGCCGCCAACACCAGCACCCCCGTAACCCCAACAAGCCCAAGAGAATCCCCTCGCCCAGCCCAGGCAAGGAACCGCAACAATCCCCACCGCTCAAGCACCCGGCCCCAAACGGCCCTCGCCCACAACCTCCATCGCGAATAAGCCGCGTTCTCCTCCATGAAAGCCTCCGCTCCGTGAACGCTCCGAGAGCATGTTCTCGCCCTCATCACTGTCAATCGAAAACCCCGAACACCGCACCCTGTGAACCACCTCGGCTTTGATAGAGAGCTCAGGGGGTGATTCCATCGGTCGTGTTGGGCTGGTATTGAGCGCAGTAGAGGGCTTCTTATTCCTCCGGCGGGGTAGCTGAGTCGCTGCTATCGAGTTCGCGCAGGGTGCCAGCAGGAATCACAGAGATCATCCAATCGGTAGGGCCACGACGAGCGACATCCGGAACGGTTCAGCGCTCAGCAGGAAAATTGATACAGAAGTTTTCGGAAATCGTTCGGCAGCTACGGCGGCGATGCAGCAAGAACCCTTGATGAAACGCTGGCCCAGCTGTATGTGAAATCGAGGACCCGGGTACCTTGCCTCAACCCGGGGCTCTCCGGCAAGACGGTCAGCGCATTGCGCGCCCGTCAGAAATCTGTCGTGCCGCCGGGGCGCCGACTCGGTCTTGACGGACGGGCGAGGTCGGTGAAAGTGCTGCCGGCCGGGCGATCGCGCAGGATGGTGAGGGAGCAGCAGAATTTCCATGTCCTTGTCGTGATCGCTCCTGGGCAGTAGTCGCAGAAAAGAGAAGGTGGAGGTCACGGTGAGGTAGGCCAAGCGCAGCAGCACGACCGAGCATCATGCCGTTTCTGGTACAGCTCTCACGACTTCCAGACGGGAGCACATGATCGCCTGTCACCCCTGCCGAATTGGCTCGCTGGTGCTATCTAAATTGCCGACACGAAGAAGCGGACCAACTCGTGGCGCAGGCCCTGAGCTTGGCTCGCGCGCGGGTCACGTCCAGCGAAGTGGTGTATGAGTTGACCTTCGCGTGATCCTGTTTCTGCAGGTTATGCCGTAAGTGTCTGCGGCAACGGGTTCTGTGCCGTGGTTGAGAAGAACCGGCATGCCGTGAGCCGGTGCTCCGCGAGGCCGGGGACAACCGGAGCGGCAGACGATGGGACAGCTCGCAGAGCACGACGCGTGATGACGGCGCACAGCACGGTCTTCACGGTGAACGCGGCAGGCGAGGTCACGGTCGAAACAGATCCGCTCACCCACAAGACCACGATCGCCTACGACCTGGCCGGCCGCATCGCGAAGATCACCGACGCGCTCGGCAACGCCACCCAGACCGACTACGACCTGGCCGGCCGCAAGACCAGCGTCAAGGACCTCAACCCCGCGGGCACGGTGCTGCGCACCACCGGCTACGGCTACGACGCCGCGAGCAACCCCACCAGCACCACCACCCCGGAAGGCCGCACCACCCGGCAGACCTTCGACGCGCTCAACCGAGTTACCTCGCTGATCGAACCCGTCTCGGCCACTGAGACGATCACCACGAGCTTCGGCTACGACGCGGTGGGCGCCCGTACCCGGCTGACCGACGGTCGCGGCAACGCCACCTGGACCAGCTACAACAGCCTCGGCCTCCGGGAGACGTTGACCGAGCCGTCCACCACCGCACACCCTGACCTGGCCGACCGCACCTGGACGAGCGTCTACGACGCGATGGGCAACAAGACGGCGACCATCCAGCCGGGCGGGGTGCGGATCGACCGGGTCTTCGACCATCTCAACCGCCTGGTCACCGAGAGCGGCAGCGGCGCCGAAACCACCACCTCCGACCGGACCTTCGGCTACGACCTGACAGGCCGTCGAACCAATATCGGCGATCTCACCGTCGACTACAACGACCGCGGCCTGCCCCAGACGATTAAGCGAGGGACGACGCACCAGACCGGCTACAGCTACGACGCGCTCGGCAACCCCACCCAGCGCATCGACGTCGCCGGCACCTCCGCCTTCACCTGGGACAACGCCAACCGCGTCGCCACCACCACCGACCCGGTCACCGGCCGTACCCTGACCTACGGCTACGACAACGCCGACCGGCTCACCTCCATCACCCCCACCAGCGGCCAGGCCGGAACCCAGACCTACACCTACGACGACCTCGACCGCGTCAAGACCCACACGCTCAAGAACGGCGCAGGCACCCAGCTTGCGAAGATCACCCACGGGTGGGACAACGACGACAACCTCACCAGCAAGACCACCGCAGGGACTGCCGGCGCTGGAGCCAACACCTACGGTTACGACCACGCCGGACGCCTGACCTCGTGGACCGCCCCCGGTGGGGCCACTACCACCTACGAGTGGGACGCCTCCGGCAACCGCACCAAGGCTGGCTCCAAGACCTTCGCCTACGACGAGCGCAACCGCCTCACCTCCGGCGACGGAGTCGACTACACCTACACCCCGCGGGGCACCCTGGCCACCGAGACCAAGGGCGGCACCACCCGCAACCTGACCTTCAACGCCTTCGATGAGCTCGTCAATGACGGCGATCTCGCCTATATCTACGACGCGCTCGGCCGCCTCACAGCTCGCGCCAAGGCCGGGGCAACGCAGCACTACACTTACTCAGGGCTGGCCAACGACGTCGCCACCATCACCGACAACGCCGGAGCTGTCCAAGGTAGATACGGCCGTGACGTGGCCGGTGGGGTTCTCGGCCTCCAGGAGAACGGCGGCGCGGCGGTCAGCGCGCTCACCGACCTCCACGATGACCTGGTGGCGACCTTCAACGCCGCCGCACTGGTCGACTCCACCGCCTACGACCCGTTCGGCCAAGGCGTGGCTCAGATGGGAGCAAAGCGAAATCTGGGGTATCAGGGCGAATACACCGACCCGGAAACCGGCAAGGTCAACATGTATGCCCGCTGGTACCAGCCCGGCACGGGGGGCTTTGCAAGTCGAGACACCGCTACCCTGTCCCCGAATCCGTCTGTGCAGACTAACCGCTACACGTATGCCAACGCTTCACCGCTGACCGGAGTCGACCCTACCGGGCATGCCACGAAGTTGATTGACTTCGGCACGGGCGACTCTTCCTTCGGGGGAGGCTCGGTGCCAGGAGGCTCGCTGATGGAATCTGGATGGGCCAGCGGGGGCTGCGTCGGCGGTATGGGCGGAGGCAGTATCTGTCATGAGACAGCCTCACATGCGAAGTGGTGGAGCGACTTCACTACCGCCCCGGGTTACGACTGGCTCTACGGCCCTGGGCTCTCCGACTCGGAGATCGAGCGTCTCGGCTACAAGTACATGCCCAACGGACGCCCCGTGGACCAGCCGTACTTTTACCACAAAAACGTGTCGCATGAGGTCCGTGATGGATACATGTCTACCTGGTCCCCCGCCGCGAACGACATGACCCTTATGAATAACTGGGCCATGGCTGGCGGGCTGACATCGACCCACGGACTATATGGCGGGGGGCTCTCGCCCTCCATGCAGAAAGCTCCCGAGTTCAAGTACTACAACACGTACTCGAAACTGCTTAAGTATTATGGAACAATCGAAAAGGCGGCCGGGAATCACGGCATTAGTAAAGAATCTCTGACTGCTGTTCTGCTGTGGGAGATCAATACGACGGCTAACAAGTTCGGCAATGTATCCCTCACCGCGGACTTCTATCTCGGGATCTACGGCGATAGCAAGACAAAGAACAAGGGAGTGGGGGCGTCCGTCGGGCTGGCTCAGTTGGAAATCTACAAGATCCGAATGATGATGATGAAGCACTACGGGAGTAAGGAGTGGGGGCGAAGGCCTATTGGCGATTACGTAAAGGAGGGGCTGAACCCGCACAGATCCATACATCTCGCTGCTGCCTGGATGGCACACCTGAAGGAGAATGTATCTTATCAGAAGGATGGAGCCACACACTGGCTGACTGATAGGGAGGCGGCAATTGCCTATTGTGGGTGCTCGGGAGTGTGGGTGGATAACCCTGCATCTGGGAATACGAGACTCAACGCCACCCGATTCATAGAATGGGCGGAGAGTGGCTTTAAAGACAAGGCGCTCCGCGTTTCGAACCCCGATACCGGAATTGAACGCCGAAAGGCATTGGAAAAGTGGTGGGCTCCGGGCGGTGCGGTCGACGAATACTGCAATAGAGTGGGCTGGAAGGATTGCGACTAAAAATATCGTTCGCGGAGAAAGCGGTCCTCATCGGCCGGATGACTATCGTTGTCCTTACTGTAGTCCTCCTGGGTTCGGGATGCATATGGTCCTCACCTGCACCTTCGGTGCTGCGGGTTGCCCCTGCCGCTCTCGACGATCTTCGTGGCATAGGCAAGGTGCAGGAGGAGATCACCACTGAATATGAGAGGAACGGCCGGACGCAGATAGCGAAGATGTTGGTGATCGATGTTGGAGCGACGAGTGGCCCGCACGCGCTCGATAAGGCTGCTGAGCTTCTGGTCGCCCGTAAGTGGGTGATCAGCGCGGAGAACCGGCCTACGATCGTGTCGATGGATTCTGCCCGTTGGCAAGGCACGCACGTGGTCGTGCGTCCGTTTGCTCCTTTGTACTTCGAAGACCACCCAGAGGTTTTGGAGCGGCTTAAGGAGTCATCTGTCCAGGAGGAATCGCTGGTGTACCTTGAGGTGTTTCACGGCACGCTGTGATGGCTATCGCAGGCCCAGGCAGGCAACGTCCGGGGCAGCACGCCGCCGCGCACCTGAACGCGCCGTCGGCACCGCCGCCCGTCCCTCCACCAGCCATCGGGTGACGGGCCGCTCCTCTGCCCGGATGACCGAAGCGCGTGGATCGTCGACATCGACGGGACCCTCGCCGAGCGCGACGAAGGGCCAGGCGGGCGCGGACCGTACGGCTGGGACCGGGTCCACGAGGACGCACCGAACCAGTCGGTCGTCGCCGTGGCGCGGGCGTCCTCGTGCCGAGGATCGACGTCAGGCGGATTGTCGCCGAAGACGACCTGGTCGTCACGCACAACCTGATGACGACGGTGGGAGGCGACAGGGCACCGCCGCCGAATCGATGGCGCATGGTTGCTCGATGGGCTCGTGCGCGATGAGGCGTGGCCCTGCGCGGCGGTGATCTGGGATGCGGACAAATGACGCACAATGCCGACGGGAAAGGATGCGCGGTTGCTCGGTGGTTGCTCGCGTGTACGGGATACGGCCCGGCACGCATTGGCACTGCCCAGCACGACGGCGGAGATAATGCCGGACAGAGCGACAGAAATCGGCTGTACCGCGTCAAAACTCGCGCATAGGGACTGAGCTGGTGTTTCTCCGGCCGACTATGCGGCTCGGCGGTACTCGTTGATCGCTCCTCCGAGGACCTTGCGGCGTTCGATCCGGCCTACCATCGGCACCACCACCGGCTCGTCTTGATCGGGTGGTCGTTGCCCACGAGCCTGATGCGGGCGATGCCCGTTGTAGTGATCGAGCTATTCGTTCAGGACCGAGCGAAGGTGACGTCACGCGCCGCGTATGAACTTCCATGACGAACAACACGTACAGACGTTTCAGAAAGATCGTGTCAACGTGGAAGAAATCGCCGGCCAGAAGTCCTTTGGCCTGTACTCGCAGGAAGGACCGCCAGGAGGTGTCGAGATGTCGAGGCGCCGGGCCAAGGCGGCGCGAGCGCAGAATGCGCCGCACGGTCACCTCGCCAACCTCGTAACCGAGCCGCACCAACTCACCATGCACCCGTCGATAGCCCCACGCGGGGTTCTCCCTCGCCATGCGAACGATCAGGTCCCGGATCTCCCGACTTGTCCTTGGGCGCCCGGGCCGATGGGGGTAGGTCCAGGCCCGGCGGAGCAGACGACGATGCCATGCCAGCAACGTCGCCGGGGTGACCAGCCGATGAGCGCGCAGCACCGCCGGCAACCACCGGGCCAACGCCGCGAGAACGGCCCGATCGGCCCAGTCCGGCTTCGGGCGGGCGACCTGACGCCGCAACACCGCCACCTCATGCCGCAACGCCATGATCTCCACGTTCTTCGACGCTTGGCTGCGACCCAGCAACATCAGCCAGCCGAACACCCGAACCGTGATCAGATAGAGCAGGCGAACAGGCACAAGGCGTGATCTTGTCGTCAGGGCTGGACGCAGTCAAACCACAGCTCAGAGCCATCGCGACTGAGTTTTGACGCGGTACAGGTTGCTGACACAACGGGCATGATCAAAAACAGACACCATCACACCACGAACCAGAGCCGCAATCCGAGTTAACCAGCAGAGTCCTACAGGCCTCTGGCGTACACCTTGAGCAGGTCGTGGTAGCGGTAGCGGCCGGGGGCGGGTGACTCCAGCAGGCTGAGGCCGACCAGCGACTCCAGCAGGTGCTCGCCGTCCGGCTCGGCCAGGTCGAGCAGGGCGCTCGCCGAAGGCAGCGGCAGGTCGTCGCAGTCGGGCGCGGCCGCCAGGCGGAAGGCGCGGGCCTGCGCGGGCGACAGCGCGCGGTAGGACAGCTCGAAGGTGCTCTCGACGTCCAGTTCCCCGGCGCGGAGCACGTCCAGCCTGCCGTGCTCGTCCGTGAGCTCGGCCAGCGTGGACTCGACGGTCCTGAAGCTCCTGAGTGCCATCCGGGCGCCGGCCACGCGGATCGCCAGCGGCAGGTGCCCGCACAGGGCCACCAGGCGTTCGGCGGCCTCCCGCCCTGCCGCCACCCGCTCCTCGCCGACGATCCTGGCGAGCAGGTCGAGGGCCTCGCCCGGGGTGAGTACGGCCAGATCGACCCTGTGCGCGGCGCCCAGGTCCGGCAGCTTGGGCCGGCTCGTCACCAGTACCGCGCACCCGGCGCCGCCGGGCACCAGCGGGCCCACCTGGGCGGCGGAGCAGGCGTTGTCGAGCACCAGGAGCACACGCCGGTCGGACAGCAGCGAGCGGAACAGCGCGGAACGCTCCTGCTGCTCCTCCGGGATCCGCTGCTCCGCGACGCCCAGGGCGTACAGGAAGGAGGCCAACACCTCGCAGGGGTCGGCCGGGTCGCCGCCCGCGCCGTGCAGGTCCACGTAGAGCTGCCCGTCGGGGTAGTCAGGCCGCAGCTCGTGGGCCACGCGCAGCGCCAGGGTGGTCTTGCCCACCCCGGCGGTGCCCGAGACGGCGACCAGCGGCGGCGCCTGCCGTCCCACCGCCCGCAGCACGCCGAGGAGGTCGTCCACGTACGCCGTGCGGCCGGTGAAGTCGGACAGGTCGCGTGGAAGCTGGCGGGGAACCGGCAGCCCCTGCTGCGGCCGGGGCGTCAGAGCCGGGTCACCGGAGATGATCTGCTGGTAGCGGACGGCGAGCTTGGCCGACGGCGCGAGGCCGAGTTCGTCGGCCAGCGACCGCCGCAGGCCGGTATAGACGGCGATGGCCTCGGCCTGGCGGCCGGAGCGGTACAGGGCGAGCATGAGCTGCCCCACCATGCTCTCCCTGCCCGGGTGGGCGCCGGTCAGCTCGCTCAGCTCGGCCACGACCTGCTGGTGACGGCCGAGCGCCAGGTCGGCCTCGATCCTCGCTTCGAGAGCCGACAGCCGCAGCTCCGCGAGGCGGGCCCGCTGCCCCTCCGCCCACGCGCCGGGCAGCCCGGCCAGCGGCTGCCCGCGCCAGCTCCGGAGCGCGTCCGCGAGCAGGTCGCGGGCCTGGACCGGCGGCGCCTGCCTGGCCCGGCCGACCGCCGCGGTGAAGTCGGTGACGTCGAGAGGGGCCGGGCAGCTGTGGCCGCCGCCGGTGGAGCGGATCGCCCCCTCGCCCAGCGCGGCCCGCAGCCGGGACAGATACGTGCGCACCGTGGCCGCCCCGGTCTTGGGCGGCTCGTCCGCCCACACAATCTCCACGAGCTGGTCGATGGTGAGGGAGCGGCCCTCGGCCAGCAGCAGGGCGGCCAACGTCAGCCGTTGCTGTGGCGAGCCGAGCTCGATCTCCTGCTCATCTCGGAAGCCGCGAACCGGACCGAGCACCTCGAAACGCACAGCTCACATAGTAGGCCCGCGTCAGGATCCGACCAGCCGCCAGAGCTGGCCGTGCTTGTTGCAGTCGAGGGCGGTGAGGTCCCCGCCGGAGTTCGCCGTCAGGCAGCCGCCCGTGCGGGTAGCCGTTCTGCATGTTGTACACGGCCCGGACGCGGAAGCGGTCGCCGCCCGCAGGCTCGAACTTCCACAACTGGTGCGGTAGTGGGCCGGGGCGAGCTGGACACGCCAGTTGTTCGGGATCACGTCGAGCACCATGGACCCGCCCAGCGCCGTCTGGATGACGTGCTGACCGTTGCCCGGTCGAACAGGTGCCACTGCTGGTCGCGGCTGCCCTGATAAACGCGCTGGTCTCAGCCGAGCCCGTCGAGGACGGCCCGTACGTCGTCGGCCTTGGGCAGACCGAGGCGGGTGAAGACGGCGGCGGCCTCCTCCAGGCAGACGCGGCCGCGAGCGGGCTGGCGCAGCGCGACGAGGGCGCGGCCGAGGACCGCCAGCGCGTCGCCTCGGATGTGCGGGTTCTCCAGGGTCTCGCTCTCCGCCAGCGACTGCTCCGCCAGTGTCGCGGCCTGCGCCGGGTCGGCGGCCAGGTGCAGTTCGGCCAGGCGGAACAGGGCCGCCGCCGTGCGGAAGCCGAGGGCGTTCTCGCGGCTGACGTCAGCGCACTCCCGGTAGCGGGCGACCGCCTCCGGCGCGTCGCCGAGTGCTCTGGCCAGCGTGTAGAGGGCGAAGGTGCGCAGGTTCTGGTCCGCGCTGAGGGGCAGGGCGTAGCGGGCCAGGCGGATGGCCTCGGCGGTGTCGCCGGTCTCGATGTGGACCAGGGCCAGGTTCAGCGAGGCGGTGGCCAGGTCGGAGGGCAGGCCCGAGCGGCGGCCGAACGCGATGCTCTCGCGCAGCAGCTCGCCCGCCCGGTCGTAGTCGCCGGCATAGTAGGCGTCCAGCCCCAGCGTGTTGCTCACGTCGAGGAACGCGTCCGCTCTGCCGTGCCGCCTGGCGAGGTCGAGGGCGGCCCGCAGGTGCGGCGCCGCCTCGTCCATCTCGCCGCTGTCCCTGAGCAGGTGCCCGAGAGCCGCCCGCGCGAGGCAGGACGCCGGCTCGTCGCGCCGCCCGGCCGCGGCGGCGACAGCGCGCACGGCCGGGATCACCAGCGACGCCTGGACCACGCCGTCCATCTGCGAGGCGAGGAGCGAGGCCACCTCGGCGAGCACGTCCGTGCGGGCGCCGGGCTCCGCCGCGGCCTGGGCGAGCACCGAGGCCAGGCCCGGCGTCTCCGCCGCCAGCCACGCCCGCCCCGCCGGACGGTCCGCCAGGGGCCGCCCCGTCGCGGTGATCTCGGCGAGCTGCTGCGCCGACTCGCCGCCCCTGACGGCGCGGTGGACGTTCCTGAGCGTGGCCAGATGGAAGTCGAGCAGCCGCGCCAGCCCCTCGGCCCGCTCGCGCTCGCCGAGGCGGGCCCGGCCGAAGACACGCAGCAGGTCGTGCATCCGGTAGCGGCCCGGCGCCGGGGACTCGGCGAGACCGAGGTCCACCAGGTCCTCGCACCAGTCCTCCGCCCCGGGGCCGATCAGGTCGACGGCGGCGGGCGCGGGCAGGTCGGGCCCGTCCGGCAGGGCCAGCAGCCGGAAGGCCCTGGCCTGGGCGGGTGAGAGCTGGTCGTAGCTGAGCGCGAACACCGACTCCAGCGCCAGGTCGCCGACCCGCAGCTCCACCAGGCGGCGGCGTTCGTCCGCCAGGCGCTCCACCAGCAGGGACACCGGCCAGGACGGGCGGGCCGACAGCCGGGCGGCGGCGATCCTGACCGCGAGAGGCAGCTGGCCGCAGGCAGCCACCAGGGCCCGCGCGGCGTCGGGTTCGGCCGCGATCCGGTCGCGGCCGACGATCGCGGTGAGCAGGTCGAGGGCCTCGCCGGGTTCGAGGACGTCGAGAGCGAACTGGCGGGCACCGGCCAGCCCGGACGGCCGGACGCGGCTGGTGGTCACGACGGCGCAGCTCGGGGCGCCGGGCAGCAGGTGGCTCAGGTGCGCGGCGCCGGCCGCGTTGTCGAGCAGGAGCAGCACCCGGCGCTCCGCGAGCAGGGTGCGGAACAGGGCCGAGCGCTCCTCCAGCCCGTCGGGCACCTCCTCGACGCCGAGCGCGCGCACGAACCCGGCCAGCACCTCGGCGGGGTCGGCCGGGTCGGGGCCCGCGCCGCGCAGGTCCGTGAAGAGCTGGCCGTCGGGGAAGTGCGCCCTGACCCGGTGCGCGACGTGTACGGCCAGCGCGGTCTTGCCGATGCCGCCGAGACCGGAAAGCGCGGAGATCGCCAGCGCGGCGCCGGGCCGCAGCGCCCGGGTCAGCTCCTCCACCAGGGCGGCGCGGCCGGTGAAGTCCGTGACGGCGGCGGGAAGCTGGGCGGGGACGGGCCGCTGCGCCTCGGGCGCCGGCACCGGGGCGGCGGCGACGATCTCCCGGTACGTCTCGGCCAGCGTCCGCGACGGTTCGACGCCGAGCTGCTCGTCCAGCAGTCGCCGGGTGTCGGCGTAGACGCCGGCCGCCTCCGCCTGCCGTCCTGCGGCGTGCAGTGCCCGCATCAGCAGGCCGGTCAGCCGTTCGCGCAGCGGGTACTCGGCGCGCAGCGCGGTCAGCTCGGCCAGGCACTCGGCGTGGCGCCCCCGGCGTACCTCGTCCTCCAGCAGGGATTCGAGGACGGCCGTCCGCTGTTCGGCCAGCCACACGCGGCGGCCTGTGGCGTACTCGCCGGGCAGCCCGGCCAGGGCCTCGCCCTCCCACAGGTCCAGCGCCTCCCGCAGGCGCCCGCCCGCCGTGTGGGCGTCGAAGTCGTCCACGTCGGTGGAGGCGGGGCCGAGCGCGTACCCGTCGCCCGCCGAGACGACCGAGGCGCGGCCGAGGACGGCGCGCAGGCGGGAGACGTGCGTACGGATCACCCCGACAGCGCTGCGGGGCGGCTCGGCCGCGCCCCAGAGGACGTCGGCGAGCTGGGCCAGGCTCAGGGTGCGGCCCTGGGCCAGCGCCAGCGCGGCCAGCACCAGCCGCTGCTGGGGAGAGCCCAGCTTGGCTTCGGCGTCACCGGTCCAGGCGCGCACCGGACCCAGAACGACTACCCGCAACGACATGAGCCGACATCTTACGACTCACCGGAGGTTGTGGTTGACCCGGAACAGGTTGCGCGAGCACCAACGGCCAGCGGCCGGTCCTCAATGTCGGCCAGCGGCATCCGGCTGCTCAACGACTCCGTCTGCTGGGGTGAGAGCGGACTTGCCCGCTTCCGGCTCATCCGAACGCGGTGAACGCCTGGATTCGGACCAGCGGCGAGTTCGACGCCGTCACCTGGCGTGTTCTCGCGCCCGCCCGTGGGCCCCTCTTCGCGGCCGCATGAACGCGCCCAGGCCGAACATCCCCGCCCCGGCCGCCATCATCACGGCGACCAGCACGAAGGCCCCGTCCGGTGTCTGGCTGTGCACGGCCACCCCGAGGACTGGTCCAAGCATCACACCGGCCCCGGAGAATACCCCGAACGTCCCCCAGGCCCGCCCCGAGACCGCGGGATCCCGGCTCATGCCGTCCCTGACCATCAGATAGCCGTGTGCCAGGCAGAGGTTGAGCAGGACGAAGGCGGGTGTTCCCGGCATGAGGGTCATGAGGGCGGCTCCGGCGAGCATCGTGCAAACTCCCCAGCCGGGGCGCAGGAAACGCGGGGGGAGGCGGCCGCCGCCGAGCACTCCGGCAACGTAGGCGACTGTTCCGATGGTCAGGACGAAGGACGCCTCGGCAGGTGTGCCCAGGGTGAGTGGCACCAGGGGCTCCAAGCTGGTCTCGACCGTGACGATGAGCAGGTCGAAGCCGCCGAAGAGGATCACGCTGCCGAGCCAGCTCCGTGGCCCGTCGTCCGGCTCCTGCTCGTCCGGTGCCGTGCTGATCGCGCGCAAGCCGTACCAGCCGACCAGGGATGCCAGGGCGGTGAAGACGGCGACGACGCCGAGGATGCCGCGGAAGGACATCAGCGGGTGCAGGAGGCCGGCGAGCAGGGGGCCGAGTCCGAGGGCGACCATGAGGGCCGCGCCGGTCACGGAGAAGACGCGGGCGGCGGGGACGCCGGAGCGGGCGGCCAGGGCGGCCGCGAGCTGGTTGTAGGGGGCGATCTGCAGACCGGCGCCTACCCCCCACAACACCCGCCCCGCGATGGCGAGCATCGGGCCGTCGGCCACGGCGACCAAGGCCATGCCCGTCGCCGCGGTGAGTACGGCCAGCGGCAACGTCCGGGCGGCGCCGTACCGGTCGGTGAGCCAGCCGCCCGCCGGGCCGAACAGCAGCATCGCCACCGCGTATACCGACAGGAAGAGCGCGAGCAGGCCGGCGTCCAGGCCCAGCCCCTTCTGCGCCTCGCCGAGGACGGGGAAGAGCGCGCTGTAGCCCACGTTGCCACCCGCCATCAGCAAGATGAGCAGCGTCATCTGAGGCTCACCCGGGCCAGGGGCAGGCTCGCCTCGATGGCCTGGCGCACCAGAGCGGGCGAGGTCCCGCGGAAGTGGTAGGTCGCGGCGATGTCCACATCGGGTGAGCCGGTGAACACGTGGCCGGGCGCGGACAGGCGCTCGAAGTACAGGCCGGGGATCTTGCCGAGCAGGCTCGTCACCTTGGCGACCTCGGCTCCCGGCGTGCCGGGTAGCTCCAGGTAGCCCACATGCCCGGCGTGCTCGCGCGGGAGCGAGACCGGTAGACCGAGTTCAATCTTGATCCACTCCTCGACCAGGTCGATCCCGTACTCGTCCAGGAACAGATCGGGGGTCGGGCCGCCGCCCACGCGGGCACCGACTTCAAGGAAGACGGGCCCCGTGGGTGCGGCGATGATCTCCAGGTGGAACAGTCCGTCCGTCAGGTCGAGCGCCTTGAGGCAGAGCTCGGTGAAGCGGACCATCTCCTCCGCCTCGGGCCCGGATTCGGTCAGTGAGGCGAGCGGCTGCCCACGGTGGAAGTCGTAGCAGGTGCCTATGTAACGGGACGGCTTGACGAAGGACAGTGAGCCGTGCCGCACCACGCCGTCGACGTGCCAGATGGGCCCGGTGACGAACTCCTCGACCTCCACGTCGTCGAACTCCGCGACGGGCACCGCTTGCCCCTTGGGGATCACCTGGGTTCCCCAGCTTCCCATCCCGGCGCGCGGCTTGACGATGACGTCTGCGGTGGTTCGGGTCGCGAACGCGGCCACCTCGTCGGCCGAGCCGACGATCTGAAACGCGGGTACGGCCAGCCCGGCGGCGGCGATCTCGGCCTTCATCGCTGGTTTGTCGCGAAACCGCTGGAGATCGTGCCGGCCAAGGCCGGGGACACCGAGCACGTCGCGGATCAACCCGCCGGTCAGCAGGTCGGCCTCGGAGAAGGCCAGCACCCGGTCCACGCCGCCCAGTTCGGCGGCGCACCGCCTGGCCGCCTGGACGACCGAGTCCACCTTGTTCAGGTCGGGCAGCACGACCACGTGGCGGGCATCCGGGGGCGCCTCCCAGCCGGGGACGGTCACGTAGGCCACATGGTGCAGCTGGTGGTCGATGTGCCGCCCGTAGCTGGCGAACGCGTCGGTCCAGCGGTTGACGACCAGAATCCTCATCACGCCTCCAGCCGCAGATCGACGAGCTCGGCAGCCTGCGCGATCGCCTGCCGTACCTCTTGGTCTGTGGCGGCCGTGAAGTAGTAGGCGGCCGCCAGGTCGAGGTCGGGTTGGCCGGTGAACTCGTACCCGACCGGTGCCAGCTCCTCGTGGTGGAGAGCGGGCAGCCGGCCGTTCAGGCTGGTGGTGGCGGCCACTCTGGCACCCGGGGTTCCCGGGAACAAAAGGGCACCTGAGGCGTCCGCGCGGACCTCGGCGGCGGGAACCACTCCCAGCTGGATCGCCATCCACGCCTCGATGAGGTCGAGGCCGTGCCCGGCGTGGATCATCCGCACCACCGGGCCACCGCCTACCCTGGCACCGACTTCCAGGAAGACGGGACCGTCCGGGGTTTCGACCGCCTCCAGATGGAAGGCGCCGTCGGTCAGCTCCAGAGCCTTCACGCACTGCTCGGCGAAGCAGGACATGTCATCGGCCATCGCGTCCGACCTGGTAATAGAGGCGATGGGCGCCCCGCGCAGGAAGTCGTAGCACGTGCCGATGTAGGCTGAGGCTTTGGCGAAGGTCACGCAGCCGCGTTGCACGAGGCCGTCGACGTGCCAGATCGGCCCGGTGACGAACTCCTCCACCTCCAGGTCAGCGAAGTCGACGCCGGCGAGAAGGCCGGCCGGGTCCTGTCCGCGCCGGATGACCTGGCAACCTTCGCTGCCGGCGCCCGAGCGCGGCTTGGTGATCACGTCGGCGCCGATCTCGGCCTGGAAGCGGGCGACATCCCCGGCCGAGGAGACCACCTCGAAGCGGGGGACGCGGAGCCCCGCCGCCGCGACTGCCGTCTTCATCGCCGGTTTGTCACGAAATTTCACAAGATCGTGGCAGCGGGGCCCGGGAACGTTCAGCAGTTCGCGGATCCGTGCCGCCGTCAGCAAGTCCATTTCCGACAAGGCCAGCACCGCGTCCAAGTCGCCCAGTTCCACCGCTGCCCGGACGACGGCGTCGTGGTCGTCCAAGTCGGGCAGGCGCAGCACCTGGGACGCACCCTCGGGCGCCTTCCAGCCGGGCGTGGTGACATACATCACTTGGTGTACGTCGTGGTCAAGGTGCCGGTCGTAGGCCGAGAACTCGTCTGTCCGCCGGTTAATCATCAGAACACGCATGGTCACGGACACTGCACCGTGGCTATCAACGTTTCATGGCTGTCCGCGTCAATCATTCGTCAATCCCGCGTGCCCTCTTTATCCGTAGGTCCCGGGTTCGAGCCCCGGGCGCCCTACCACCTCCACCTGAGGCTTCTTATGATTATGTAGTCATCCAATCCTGTTTACATCTAGCACGTGGTCCAAGGTGGTCGACGGGAGGCTGGCAAGTGATGCCCGGTCCGCGTCGTCCGACCTGTCATGGCGTCCCGATACAGCGGCCCTCGCCATCGTATTCCCGCATGGCGTGGGTGCCGTTGGGGCGGTAATGCTGAGCGACGGGCCTCGCAAGATTTTCAGTATTTTCCTGTCTGCGTCGGGCGATGTGCAGTCGACGACCTCATAGTTCCCCTTCTTATCCTTAAAGCACTCTCCTTCCTCAGCGCCGTATCCGCTTCTAGAGCAGCTGGCGGGTTCTGCGCCTGCGAGTGCCGAAACCCGTTTCGGCACTCGCGACCTGCGAATGCTCGTGAATGAGACCACCAACTTGATCTCGCCGCAGGACACGGACGTTGCCGGGCCGAGCCAAACGTAAGAGACAAGGGCGTGTCGATTGCTCGTACGCGTTAGATCTGCCATGAATTCCGGGCCTCACCACAGCAATCCTGACCCCGCGCGGTTATGAAGCACTCAACTGGATGTGGACAAATAGCACATAATGCTGATGGTCAAGAACGCATGATTGCTCGATGGTTGCTCGCGTGTATGCGATACGGCCCGACACGTATTGGCACCACCCGGCACTTCGGCGAGGATAATCCCGTCTGGAGTGATGGAAAGCGGCCCTCCATAGGATCCAGCGGCATTTATAAAACGCACGCATAATCCGTGGGTCGTGGGTTCAAGTCCCACCCGCCCTACTCTTCCATACCGTGCTTGACCTGGGGTTTCACGATTCTCCAGACCCTCCGCGCGAGTTGTTGATCATGTTTGGTTGCTCGCGTGTACGGATCGTGTATCGACGCGAGCAGGTCGGCCCAGTCGAGTGCGGTCAGGGCGTGATCAGGGAGCGAGCAGGACCGTCTTGCCGGGGAGCCGTCCGGCGCCGGCGTCCTCATGGACGGTGGCCAGCTCGGCCACCGGGCGGTGGGCGGCGATGTGGAGGCGGAGCTTGCCGGCGTCCACCTTGGCGACCAGCTCGGTCAGCTGGTCGCGGTCGCTGCGGACCCACAGGCTCGCGCTGCGTACCCCTCGGGCGGGGTCCTCGGGAATCGGGCCGGCTGTGCTGGCGGCGACCCCGCCGTCGGCGACGTAGTTCGTCAGCTGCGCGAGCTCCTGCGGGGAGACGCGCACGTGGTTCACCACGACCTGGAACGGGCCACCCGCGGCGGCCGGGCCCGCGGCGAGGGCGAGGGGGCCGTCGACCCGGTCCGCGCCGTAGCTCCGAAGGCGGTCGGCGTGCTGCGGCGCGTCCACTGCGGTTACGTATGCTCCCGCGTCGACGGCGAGTTGCACCACGAGGCTGCCGACCGCGCCGCCCGCCCCGTTGACCAGGACGCTTTGACCGGGCTTGAGCTCGGCGAGCTCGAAGGTCGTCTGCCAGGCCGCCAGGCCGGTCAGTGGCAGCGCTGCGGCGGCGACCAGCTCGGTGGTCTGGGGCGCCGGGGCCAGGGAGTCGGCCGAGGCGAGCACGTACTCGGCGGCGGCGCCCGCGGAGTCGAGGGGCAGCATCGCCACGACCCTGTCGCCGACTTCCAGGCCCGTCACGTCCGCACCGAGTTCAGCGACGGTGCCCGCCAGGTCGATCCCTGGCACGTACGGGAGAGTGATCGGGATCATCTCGGCCAGGGCACCGGCGCGGATGTGGTCGTCGACCGGGTTGAACGACGTGGCAGCCACCCGCACCAGCACCTGCCCGGCGCCGGGGACCGGACGGTCGACGTCCTCGTAGCGCAGGACCTGGCTGCTGCCGTACTCGTGGAAACGCATGGCCTTCATGGCACTTTCCTCCAGGGTGTAGTGATGCCGCCGCCAAGGAATGAGGCGATCAGGCGGAAGGTGGGGCATGTCGAGGTGCTCAGGTCAGCTGCACTGACCGGATGGAGTTGCCCATCACCATGCGGTCGATGGCGCTCACGGCGCTGCCGGGGTCCTTCGCGGCGCCGACGGTGAGCAGCAGCGGGACGAAGTGGTCGGCCGTCGGATGGGCGACCGCGGCGCCGGGTGCTTTGTTGCGGTAGTCGGTGAGGGCGTCGGCGTCGCCCTGGGCGAGGGCGTCAACGGCCCATGCGTCGAAGGCCGTGGTGTCGGCGGCGAGTTCCGGCTGGCGGAAGACGGCGAAGCTGTGTGTCATGAAGCCCGAGCCGAGGACGAGAATGCCTTCTTCGCGTAGGGGCCGCAGGCGTGCCCCGAGCTCGAGCAGAGCGCTGGGGTCGAGGCTGGGCATCGACAGCTGCACGACTGGGACGTCAGCCGCGGGGTACATGGCCATGAGCGGGATGAAGGCGCCGTGGTCCAGGCCGCGGTCGGCGAACTGGTGCACTGGCGTGCGGCCCAGCAGACCCGTGAGTCGCCGGGCCAGGTCGCTGGCGTCCGGAGTCGCGTAGGGAAGGGTCTTGTAGCGGGGGTGGAAGCCGCTGAAATCGTAGAGGAGCGGGGTGCCCGGCCGCGGCTGCGGATATCGCGGCCGGTGCCCGTTCCCAGTGGGCCGAGATGACGACGATGGCCCGGGGTTTGGGCATCGACTGGGCCCAGTCGAACAGGTCGCTGAGCCAGTGCGGATCGTCGAGGGTGAACGGGGCGCCGTGGCTGACGAAGAGGCTGGGCAGGGGACCGTCGGAGGGGTTCCACACTCGCTGCTCGCGCGCCTGTGGCAGGACCCGGGCGAGGAGGTCGTCGTACGCCGCGGCCGGTGTGCGTGACGGCAAGGGGAAGGTCGGGCGGTTCGTGGTGGTCATCGGCAGCTCCTTCACTTGCCAAGGCAAGCACTTTTACTTGCTTGGGCAAGTGAAAGGTAACCTATTGTGAGTTGCCCAGGCAAGTAAGAAGAGTTGTCCAGGCAAATGAAGCGAGTTTCCTGGGCAAGTATGATGGTGCTCATGGACACCCAGTCACCCTGGCTCGACGACGACCAGCAGGACCTGTGGCAGGCGCTGCTCACCGTCGTCATCGCCCTCCCTGCTGCGCTCGACCGCCAGTTGCAGCGAGAGGCGGGCATCTCCAACTTCGAGTACGGGGTTCTGGCCCGGCTGTCCATGGCCGAGGAGGCCACGATGCGGCTCAGCGACCTGGCCCGGGAATGCGACAGCACCCAGCCGCGCCTGTCGAAGGTGATGGACCGCTTCGAATCCCGCGACTGGGTCGCGCGCCGACCCGACACCGGCGACGGCCGATACACCCTCGCCACCCTGACCGACACCGGCCGGCAAAAGCTCGTCGAGAGCGCACCGGAACACGTCGCGCAGGTGAAGCGGCTCGTGTTCGATCCGCTCAGCGCCGCTCAGCGCCGCCACCTCGGTGCCGCGCTTACCCGCATCGCCGCAACCGTTCGCCGCGAACTCGAAGGAGGCTGAGCGCCGTTCCATCCGAGCAGCTTCGTCCTCAGTGGTGTCGCACAGGAAGGACTGCGTCTTGCCGAGCCCGAGCGGCGTCCGGCTCGGCAAGCGACCTGGCCGGTGCGTGCGGCCGCGTGCCGGCGTCGAGCAGGCGTCGCAGTACGGCGAGCTGCGCGCCGTTCGAGCGGACCTGTGTACCCGAGACCGTGACGCCGAGCTTCGCGATCTCTTCGTCGTCGTAGGTGCCGAAGAACACCGGGAACAGGTCGCCACCGGGCTTGAGCGTGCGCAGGAAGCGGCTGCTGGCAGGGCCGCCGACGGCGTCGAGGACGAGGTCGACGTCGCGCGCGAGTTCCTCGGGACGGCTCTTGGTGTAGTCGATGAACTCATCTGCGCCGAGTTCGCGCAGGAACGACTCGTGCGCGCCGGATGCCACCGCGATCACCCGCGCCCCCTTCCATTTGGCCAGTTGTAGTGCGAGATGCCCCAGCGGTCTGGGACCGCATCCAGCTCGGCCAGCGGATCCGGTCGCTGCTGCACGACTACTTCGCCGCCGGCCTGGCGGCGTTTGCGCACCTGCGCAACGGCGGCGTCACCAGGGCCGAGGCTCGAGTCATCCTCGCGCTGGCGCCTACTCCCGCCCGCGCCGCCGTCCTCACCCGCGGGCAACTGCGGGCCGCGCTGAGACGTGCCGGGCGAGTTCGCCATGTCGACCAGGACGTCGAACGACTTCACGCGATCTTCCGCGCGGCCGAATGGGACATCTCCCAGGTGCTCAGCCACCTGGGTAGCGGCGCCAAGATCAGGCGGGCCGCCCTCCTGGCCTCCTTGGGCGAAGGATCGAAGCCCGAGCGCGGCGACATGGAGGCCATCTGGGCGACCTGGAACGGCATGACGCGCAGGCAGCGCGCCGACGCTTTCACCCGTACCGCCGAGGATCTGGTCGCGCTCTATGAGTCGCTGGACGCCCCCACCCGCGAGAACCTGCGCCTCGACGTCGGCCTTCTCCCCGCGCCGGTGGACGTGGCCACCGCGGCCCGGCTGCTGCTCAGCGAGCTGGCCCTGCACTCGTGGGACGTTCGTGCGGGCTTCGACGAACACGCGACGCTGACCCCCGGCATCGCGGAGCACCTCCTGCACCAGGAACCCGACCTGACCGGCTGGATCGGCAAACCAGACCCGCTCGGCGGCGCCAAGGCGGTCGTCGCAGTCACCACGAGCGAGCCCGCGTCGGTCTTCGCACTGCTCCTGAAGGATCGGATCAGCGTGGACTTCGACGTTCCCGACGAACCCGACGGCACGCTCACGCTGCCCGCCGAGGCGTGGCTGCGACTCGTGGCGGGACGGCTCGGACCTTCCCACACCCCCGAGGACGTCGCCACCACAGGCGCCGCCGACCTCGACCTTCTGCGCAAGGTCTTCCCCGGCTACTAAGGGCCTGTACAGAGTTGGAATCAGAGAGATTCACTGCGCTTGGAGTTGCGGTCCTGGTAGACCGTCGTCATGGCGCGTGGAGACCTCACCGATGAGGAGGTCAGCGCAGGCGCGGACCAGGTCTTCCAGCGACTGACTGCCATCACTCCTGGTCCACGCCTCGCCTGCGACGTCAAGGCAGGTGAGCACGCGGGCGACGATCGCGTCGGCGCGCAGGTCGTGCTCGCCGTCCGGCGCGACACCGAGGCGGCGGCGGATCTCCGGGGTGAGCAGTGTCTGCGCGGGACGGCAGGTTAGGCGGCAGCGCTGTCGTTGTCCTGTCCGCTCGATCATGCGCCGCGAGCTCCTGGACCGGACCGTGATCCTCAGCGAACGCCACCTGACCCTCATGCTTCGCGAGTACTTGAGCCACTACAACGGGCACCGGCCGCACCAGTCCCGGCAACAACGGCCCCCGGATACCGCGACGCAGCCCATCCAGGACGTGACCCACCTCAACGACCTGCGAACCGTCCGGCGAAAACCAGTCGTAGCAGGCTTGATCAGCGAATACCACCACGCCGCCTAACCGCAGCTCAGACCCCGTAACCCAATATTCGAGCGGAACACCATCGACGCCCCCGGCATCGACCTCGCTGCACACGAAAGGAACGACACCCCGCCCGCGCTGCTCGACCCGTCACTGCGCCGCCGCTGATCGTCCCCGCGACAGCCTCCGCACCCTCTCCCGCAGTCTCCGAGTCCGCGGGAATCGCGCAGGTACCCGGCAAGAAGGCGCTCCTCCTCCAGCTCGCCAGCGCCCGCCGAGAGGGGTCGTACTCGTCTTCAGGAGCCCCCATGGCCAACAAGCTTTCGGGGTGTCAGCGTACGAATCTGTGTGCGGAGCGGAGTACGGGTAACACGGGATCCGGGGACCCTGCTCGAGCTGACGCGAACGTTCTCATCGCTCTACGGACGCCGGAGGCGTTCGACGCTGTGCTGAAGCAGGCGGAAGCCGCAGGCAGCCAATACGCTGATCTCGACGCCGCCGCGGGAGCAGCCCAACCGCGATCGGTGCTGCTGGAACGGTGGCGCGCTGGTCGAGCCGAGGTGGCGGCGGAGCTACGTGACCTTCCCCTAGACCATGGGTTTCCGTGGTACGGTTCGCAGTTGACCGCAGCGCTCATGGTGCCGCTTCGACTGATGGAAACGTGGGCTCACGGGCAGGACGTTTTCGATTCGCTGGGTGTCTCGCGCCGTCCGACGGGTCGGCTCCAGCATGTGGCCTCGTTAGGAGTGGTAGGACGGGAGCTGTCGTTCTACGCTGCCCAATTGCCTGCTCCGGCAGAGCCGTTCCGTGTCGAGCTGACTGGTCCCGACGGCCAATCCTGGGTATGGGGCCCAGAAGATGCCATGCAACGGGTTCAGGGCAGTGCCCTCGACTTCTGCCTTCGAGTCACCCAACGCAGGTCCCGAGCCGAGACTGACCTCACGGCAGTCGGCGAGGACGCGCAGAAGTGGCTTGACATTGCTCGCGTTTTCCTCTGAAGAGGCAAGGAGCGATCTGTCGATCGAACTCCTCAACAACACCTTCCACGATTTCCCTGAGCCACTGATTCAGACCTTGAGGGTCATGGCCTGCGGAGACAGCTGCGTCCCCGCCGGTACCGACGAGGGCGCAGACCGAGCCGGCGGCGAGCGGGCGGCCCAGACCGCCTGCCGCTCCCGCCACGGAAGGCATGCTCGCATACCTATGGCAGCCGGGCCTTCCGCGTTGACGAAGGCGGGAGTGCTGCCACTGGCCCCACAGCGCAGCCTCCCGCCAGCTCCGCCAAGAACGACACTCCGGTGATCTCCCGCTGGTCCTCGGACCAGTACGCGTAGGCGTGGCGCAGACCCTGCGGGTACGGATCCGGGCGCCATGCCCTTTCGAACTCCTCCAACGTGCCCGGCTTGATGCGGCGCGTCGTCACCCAGACGAAGTGCTCCCTCATCGCGGTCTCCTCTGAAACGCCGATTCGGCTTGATGGCGCTCTCCATCCACCATAGGTCCGTGGCGCATCAGCGCCGGTCAGACCTGTATTCGGTGGACTTTCGGCGACTGCTACCGGGACCTCGGCCCGCCCAGCGCCAGCCCAGACGGCAAGTTCAGCCGGTGGAGGGGGTGACCTCGAATGTGATTTTGTGGGCTTGGTGGCGTGAGTTACCTGGCGGTATTTGGCGTCCTGTCGGTGGGCCGCTCAATGGATGCGGTGGGCTGGGGCGAGGGACGCTGACCAGGCGCTTACCGGCCTCAGACCTGGGCGGCCCGATGGTCACCGAGCTGTCCTTGAGTTCGGTCGTGGTGCCGATGGTCCGACGCTGGAGTGCAGCCAGTTCGCCCCAGCGCAGGGCCCCACTTGGTGATCAATTCGGGCTGGTGTGACGGTCTGAAATGGCCCCATCTGGAAGCTGCCCGTCGGCTGTGTCCACGTGGGCTTGGTTCAGCGAGATGGGGCCGAGGTCGGCGGCGGTCTGGGCCAGTGCATGGATGGTGGGGCTGTCGGCGGTGGACCGCCAGATCAAGGCGAACTGAAGGGCGGGGGCGTCGCGGATGGGCACAAAGACGATGCCGGGAGGGCTGTTGTAGCGGGCGGCGATTTCGCCCAGCGGGTGGACGCAGTGTCCGGCGGCGACCAGGGCAAGGATCTCGTGGAAGGTGCGCGCGATAGGTCCGCGCGGGATGCGGCGGCCGAGCGGCGTACGGATGGGGACCATGGACGCGACCCAGTACTCGGGGGCGCCGGGGCCGAGGTCGACGACGTGGTTGTCGGCGAGGTCTTCCAGGGATGCGCTGCCGCGATCGGCTAGCGGATGGTCGGCCGACACCGCCAACACACGCCCGCTGTTGAGCACTGTGGGGCCGACGGTGAGATCCGGTTCGGCCACCGGCAACCACAGCACGTGCGCGTCGGCGTCGCCGGTGCGCAGGGCGGCGAACGGGTCGCCGCCGGTGACCTCGCTGAACTGGACGTCACTGCCTGGATAGCGGGCGCGGAACGCGTCGACGAGCGGGCGTAGTTCATATCCGGCATGGCCGAAAACGCCCAGCCGGAGGGTCTGGCGCGCGCCCAGGCCTGCTGCTTCGGCGCGGGCCAGTCCCTCCTGAAGCAGGTCGTAGGCCTGCTGCAGATCTTCGCGGAGGCGCCGGCCGACCGGGGTCAGGCTCACGCGCCGGCTGGTGCGGTCGAACAGCGCTGCGCCAATGCGCCGTTCTTGTTTGCTGATGGCCTGGCTGACGCGCGCCTGGGACACGCGTAGCCGTTCGGCGGTGCGGCCGAAGTGCAGTTCCTCGGCGAGCGTCAAGAAGATCTCGATGTCCCGTAGTTCCACACATAGCCCCCACGTTATAGATCGCCCCACAAACCTTACATTGTTCCGCCGCTGACCTGCCCCGATGCTGGACACGTCACCACCTGACACATCGATAAGGCAGGGGAACCGATGAGCAACATGCAGGCCATCGCCGACCGCGTCGAGATCGAGGCGCTGCGCGCCGAGCTCACCGACGCGGTGATGATGCGCGACTACGACCGCGTCGCATCGCTGTTCACCCCCGACGCCGCCATGCGGTGGCCGCACATCGGCAAGGAATTCGTCGGCCGGGACGAGATCCGCGCCGCGATCGAGTGGGGGCAAGGGCTCTGGGAGTTCTTCGTGCAGAACGTCCACCCCGGCACCATCCAGATCGACGGCGACACCGCGGTCGGCCGGGCTTACATCCAGGAGTTCGGGCGGATGCGCGATGGCAGCTCGCATCTGAACTACGCCCTCTACCACGACCGCTACCAGCGCAGCCTCGAGGGCTGGAAATTCACCGAGCGCGTCTACGAGGTCAAATACCTTGACCCCACTCCGCTCGCGGGCTCGCCGCCCCCCGCAGCGCCCGCGCCCTTCGCGCGACCCACGACCAACTCGGAGCCCAACGGCTCATTCCTCCCACACATCCAGGAGTGACATGACGACCACGATCGTGCTCAACGATCTGACCGGCGGCTACACCCTTGACCTGGCCCACACCCGGATTGGCTTCGTTGCCCGGCACACCATCGGCCCCAAGGTGCGCGGACGGTTCGACCAGTTCAAGGGAGGTGCGTACCTGGACGGCGGCGACCCGTCGAAGTCAAGCGTCGAGCTCACGATCCAGGCCGGCAGCATCCAGACCCACAACCGGCAGCGCGACGAGTACCTGCGCAGCAAGTTCCTGAACCTGGCCGACCACCCGACCATCACCTTCATCTCGAGAGAGGTGAAGCAGGTCGACGAGACCACCTTCGAGCTCACCGGTGACCTGGCCATCCGCGGCGTGACCAACCCGATCACTGTGAACCTCGAACTCACCAGCACCGAACACGACCCGTCGAGCAACTTCCGGGTCCATCTCAAGGGCAGCGCCACGATCAACCGCAAGGACTGGGGCGTGAACTGGACCGCCGCCGCCGGCCTGGTCAGCAAGACGGTGGCGCTGGAGCTCGACATCGCCGCAATCCGGCAGCCCTAACCGGACCATCCCGCATCGGCACAACGTCCTCTGCCGGGGATGCACCGGCCTGGACCATATGGGCCCTGGCGCCCTCACCCGGGCGGCCAAGCCAGAAACGGCCTGCCCGTGGCCGAACAAGGCCCACGGGCCGAAGACCGGCCCCCAAGAAGAAGGAGAGATCAATCATGATCCTGGTCACCGGTGCCACCGGAAACGTCGGCGCCAACATCGTCAGCCAACTGCTGGAGGTGGAGGAGAAGGTTCGCGTCCTCACCCGCAACCCCACCGACCACGCGTTCCCCGGCCAGGTCGAAGTCGTGGCCGGCGACCTGACCCGACCCGAAACCCTGCCCGAAGCGCTGACCGGCATCGACCGGGCCTTCCTGTTCCCCCTCCACAACGCCCTCGACGGCTTCCTAGACGCGGCCAAGCAGGCCAACCTGCAACATGTCGTACTGCTGTCGTCAGCGGCCGTCACCTACGCAACGCCTGGGCTGATCGGCGAAGGGCATCTGCAGGTCGAACGAGCCGTCGCCGCGTCCAGGCTGCCGTGGACCTTCATCCGCCCCGACTACTTCATGACCAACGATCTCATCTGGGCCCAACAGATCACCGACGGTGATGTCGTACGCGGTGTCTACGGCAATGCCGCAGTGCCCCCGATCGACCCCCGCGATATCGCTGCGGTCGCCGTCCGCGCCCTTCTCGACGCACGGGTCGGCGAGGCCTTCCTCCTCACCGGGCCACAGTCGCTGACCCAGATCGACCGCGTGCGGATCATCGCGGAGACGATCGGACGGCCAGTGCGGTTCCAGGAGGTACCACGCGAGCAATTCCGGCAGCAGTTGCTCGGCCACGGAATGTCCACACCGGTGGCCGACGCCTACCTTGATGGACTCGCCACGCTGGACGGCAAAAGCGCGCAAACACTACCGACCGTCGAAGAAGTCACCGGGCGACCGCCGTTCACCTACGCCCAATGGGTCGCCCACCACGCGGCGGCATTCAACCCGCCGCAGACCTGACCGTGACGGAACAGGAAGACCGCCCCCGCTGATCGCCGAGTCCAGGAATAACCTCCACCACCGAAAGAATGGAAGACATCATGAGCAAGGTTTGGTTCGTCACTGGTTCGTCCCGCGGCCTGGGCCGCAATTTCGTCGAGGCCGCCCTGTCCCGCGGCGACAAGGTGGCCGCGACCGCCCGCAACACCACACACCTTGATGCCTTGGTCGCCGTCTACGGCGACGCGGTGCTTCCGCTTGAGCTGGACGTGACCAAAAGGGCCGCGGTCTTCGAGAGCGTGAAGCGGGCCAAGGAGCACTTCGGCCGTCTCGACGTCATCGTGAACAACGCGGGCTATGGCCTGTCCGGCGCTGTCGAAGAGCTGACCGAGCATCAACTGCGCGACCAGCTGGAGACCAACCTGTTCGGCGCGGTGTGGGTCGTCCAGGCGGCCCTGCCGTACCTGCGCGAACAGGGCGACGGGCACATCATTCAGATCTCCTCGGTCGGCGGCCTCACCGTGTTCCCCCTCGGCGGCGGATACGTCGCCTCCAAGTGGGCCCTGGAAGGCCTGAGCGAAACCCTCGCCCAAGAAGTCGCCGCCTTCGGCATCAAGGTGACCCTGGTCGAGCCCGGCTCCTACGCCACCGAAGGGGCCGCCGGCGCCGTCCACGCCGACGCCAACCCGCTGTATGACGGTCTGCGTGAGGGCTTCGCCGAGTTTGCCCATACGCTCGACGTCGGCGACCCGGCCGCCGCGGGCCGGGCACTGCTCAAGGTCGCGGACTCCGACAACCCGCCGCTGCGGGTGTTCTTCGGCATTCAGGGCAACCAGATCGTGCCGCAGGTCTACGCCGACCGGCTCAAGGCCTGGTCCGACTGGCAGGAGCTTGCGGTGGAGGCGCACGGACACACCCCCGCCGCCCCGGCTGCCTGACCCAGCGACCGGCCTGCGGGAGGGCGCAGACCACGTCACGCGAACCCCTCCAGCAGGACAACGGCCCCCACCCCGGAGCGTGCGTACACCTCGAGAGGGGTTGGGGCCGTAACCTCCCCGTGATCGACTGAGCGCCATCCACTGGCACCTGCCACGCGTCGCCGTACTCGCTAACGCCCAGCTCAACGCCAAGATCATTCTCAGCGATAATGGCTAGTTGGAGAAGGCCCTGAGCTGACGTCCGCTTGACGTCACTAGCCTTCCGGTCGTGGCTGGTAGAGGTCGGAGAGCGGGGCGAGGTCGGCTGCCCGTACGGCCAGCCGTAACTGTCGCTCCAGGACCTCGACCTGCTCCCACCTCACGTAGCGGCTGTGGCGGTGTAGCCGGCGGATGACGAGGCGCACCAGCCACGGACTCTGCCCGCCGGGTCCCCGCTCGTAGCCGAACAGCTGGCCGGTGTTGCGCGGCACGACGATGAGCCCGGAGAGCCGGAAGGCGTGCTGGACCTGGCCGAGCAGCGGCCCGTCCTGGCTCAGCTGGACGTCGGGTCGGCGATCTGGAAATCCCTATCCATAAGCAAGCATTATGCCTGCCACGCGATTATCGGCGTTCTCAATGAGCGGCCGCGTCCCTACGCTGGCCGCATGACCGGTTATCACCACGT